>DATHUN010000421.1:0-14540 GCA_035462205.1 Anaerolineales bacterium | reverse complement strand
TTTGATTTTGCCATGCCCATCACGCGTGAAGATGGAAGACTCGTCATGCGTTGGGTAAAACCCTAGCATAGGAGAGGCTATGTATACCCTCGGAGTAAAGCGGGATTTTATCGCCAGGCATTTCCTGATCGGCGGAGACTGGGGACCAGAGAATTTTCCCAACTCGCATCATTATGTTTTGGAATTACAGCTGGAGGGGAAGGAACTGGATCAGCACGGTTACCTGGTGGATATTGTGGATGTGGAAAATCACCTCGACGAGGTCGTAAACTACTACAAGGAAGAAATGTTAAATGAGAAAACCGAGTTTTTAGGATTGAACCCATCCCTTGAGCATTTCGCGCGCATCCTGGCAACTTCCTTGAGCGAGGGAATCAAAGCAGAGAACATCCGCGCGATCAAAGTTGTGCTGTGGGAAAATGAGTCCGCCTGGGCAGCGTATCGCGTGGAACGATAACATTCCTGTCATGCTGAGGAGCCGCTTTTTGGCGACGAAGCATCTCATTCACATAAGCAAAGATTTCGCCCCCATTAATATCAGATGAAAGTTGGCTTTGTCATCTATGGCTCGCTCGATACGTTGAGCGGCGGGTATTTGTATGATCGTAAGCTAGTCGAATACCTGCGTGGACAAGGCGATTCCATTGAGATCCTCTCATTACCTTGGCGCAATTATGCTGCGCATCTGATGGATAATCTGACCTTCGAGCTTCCCAAAAACTTAGATATCCTGATTCAAGATGAACTCAATCACCCGTCCCTGATCTTTGCAAATCGGCAAACGCATGGCTACCCGATTGTTTCCCTGGTTCATCATCTTCGCTGCTCAGAGCTACGACAGACATGGCAAAACACTTTTTATCGATGGATCGAAAAGAAGTATCTACAAGCTGTGGACGGATTTATTTTCAATTCAAAGACAACGGAGAAAGTTGTAAGTGGCATCATAGAGAATGGAAAACCCAGCATTGTAGCGTATCCTCCAACAGATCGGTTTGGCGAACCCCTTTTCGAGAACGAAATCATCGAAAGAGCAAAGCAACAGAAACTGCGGATTTTGTTTCTAGGCAATGTGATCTACCGCAAAGGATTACATACATTGCTAAAAGCGATTCGTACACAATCGTCAGCGGTTCATGTGGATGTAGTAGGTTCATTGGATTCTGAACCAGCCTATGTACGGCGAATGCAGGAAATCATTGCAAAGCATCGCCTTTCCTCCGCTGTTCTTCTACACGGTTCTCTCGACAAAGAACCCTTGATCGAAAAGCTCAAACAGGCCCATGTGCTCGCTGTCCCTTCCAGCTATGAAGGATTTGGTATTGTCTATCTCGAAGGCATGGGATTTGGACTACCCGCCATTGGGACCACGGCTGGTGCCGCGAGTGAAGTCATCGAGCATGGCAAGACCGGCTATCTCATTGCACCCGATGATTCTGAGGCGCTGGCGAAGCACCTCCGGTCGCTGGCGGAAGATCGCGGCTTGTTGACACGTCTGTCCCTTAATGCTCGAGAGCAGTATCTGCGGCAGCCTTCGTGGAAGGAGACCGCAAAAAGTCTCCGAGCCTTTCTTACCTCTTTCATAAAATAAACTTCGCAATAATCCCTTGCGTCGTAACAGGATCATTATGGATTACTCCTTCCCTCGCTACTTGTTATCTAAACAAACCGTCGACGACCGCGCCCTTAACAAGGATGTACTCAATACGCTACGGCTACAGCTGCCGCCCGAGCCGGTTTCTATTATTGAGGTTGGTGCCGGGATTGGGACCATGCTCAAGCGGCTGGTCACTTGGAATGTCTTTTGCGCCGGCGAATACGTTCTCGTGGATGCCATGGAAGAAAATATTGACTACGCTCGGGAATGGATTCCGCAGTGGGCAACCGAAGCAGGCTTGAGCGTGGAATGGATGGAGTGGAATCACATAGTGCTTTGTGATCAAACGCGTCAGATCCAAATCCGGCTGGAGTGTGCAGACGTTTTTGATTTCGTCCGGAGAAATACAAAACCCGCCGACCTGTTGATCGCCCATGCGTTTTTGGATCTGCTGCCTCTGCCGGAAAGTCTCGAAAGATTATTGACCCTGACCCGCGGTGTTGCCTGGCTGACGATCAACTTTGACGGGATGTCCACTTTGCAGCCTGTCTTTGATCGTGCTCTCGATGAAAGGATTGAACGGCTCTATCATGCAAGCATGGACATGCGTTCCACTGGCGGAGATAGCCACACGGGCCGAAAATTGTTTGCAGATCTTCGATCGGTCGACGCCGAGATTCTCGCCGCGGGCTCGTCTGACTGGCTGGTGTATGGGAATCACGGACAATATACCGCTGATGAAAAATATTTTTTGCAGTTCGTCTTGCATTTCTTCGAAAGCTCATTGAAGGGTTGTGACGAATTAGAAGTATCGGCTTTTCAGCGCTGGCTAATGAAGCGACAGGAACAAATCGAGTGTGGCGAGCTGGTCTACATTGCGCACCAGATGGATTTTCTGGTCCGCCAAAACTCGTGAGCATCTTCACCACAAGACGGGAAAATGCACTGAAACGAAACGATTGCTTTTCCGTATAAGGAGTACGGAGCAATTATGGTTTACACCTATCAAATTGAAGGGCTCGCCGTTCAAACGGGCGACATCATCTGCACGATGAATGGCAAGCCAGATATTCTGCCCGGTGAATTCTGGCGCCTGATCGGCCGGCTCGTGCCCGGTGACATAGACCATGTCGCCATCTATCTCGGACCCAACGGGCGCTGCGCTGAAGCAGGCGCCCGCGGCGTTATCACTTTTGACGTACCAAATGGGCACTGGGACACCGAACGCATGGCGCTCCAACGCGGACTCTTGTTTGACACATTTTACGGAATTGCTTCTCCTCTCGACGAAATTGGTCTTGCGGAAGAGGAAGAGTTTGAAATGCGAACGCGGGTCGCGCAATATTGTCTCGCCCAAGTGGGCAAGCCCTACAACCTAAACTTCCTTAATCCCGAGGTGGATCATGCGTTCTATTGCAGCCAACTTGCCTATAAGGCGTATGAGCAGGTGGGGATCAACTTGAACACTGGTCTCGCCATGGAGCAGCTCCCTGGCACCAATGCGATCGTTTATCCGCAGGAAATTTGGAATGGATTTAATCATCGCGAGGTGAAGCATCCTCTGCCTCCGGTAAAGGGTAACAAATTTGTCATCGACCCGTCTCCCTGAGAGGCGGGTTTTTGTTTTGTATGGCTATGTTATAGTAGGCAGAGCTCACCAAATGGGACCTATATGAAACAATTCACCGGAATTTCCTTCATCGCCATCTCGGCCGCCTCCTTTGGGACACTTGCCATCTTCGGCCGCTTTCTCTATGCGGATGGTGTCGATACCTTCACGATGCTATTCCTGCGTTTTGGCTTCGCGGCGCTGTTGATGACGATCATTCTGATGGTACGCAAGGAGACATTTCCGCGTGGGCAAATCCTTTGGCAATTAGTCGGCATGGGCGCCTTGGGATATGTGGGCCAGTCATTTTCCTATCTCAGCGCCATTAAACATGCCTCGGCAGGATTGGTCGCGTTGTTGCTGTATTTGTACCCTATGTTTGTCTTCATATTATCAGTCATTGTCCTGCGCGAACGAGTGACCTGGATCCAGATCGTTGCGCTAGCTTTAGCCTTGATCGCCACCGCTTTGACGGTTGACCCGCAAGGTGGACAGCTCATCGGCATTTTATTCTCTGTTTCGGCTGCGTTGATTTATTCGGTCTATATTATCGTCGGCACGAACGTAATGAAACATGTTTCAGCGGTTCAGTCGTCGGCGGTCATCTTTGCGTCGGCAGGCGCCGTCTACGGCATGCTTACAGTCATAAATGGCTTGCATCTTCCCACCACGAATATGGGCTGGATTAACGTCGTTGGCATCGTACTGGTAGCGACGGTGATTCCCGTGGTCACGTTTCTGGCAGGACTCGAGCGGATTGGGCCGACAAATGCGGCAATGCTGTCCACTCTGGAGCCGGTGGTTACGGTTCTGCTCGCGGCGTGGATTTTTAAAGAACGCTTGCAAACGATTGTCACCCTAGGCGGCGGATTGATCTTGATCGCTGTGATTTTGCTAACTCGTGGAGAATTGGAAAAGAAAACATTCTCGAAAAAATCGGTGGTTGAGTAGGGTTTTTGCCCCGGATTCACAGATTTACACCATTTTTGTGAACAATCCCTGAGAATTGGTGAAAGCCATGGCTGCTGACTTGCTTATGCTCAGTCTACGTTGCTCCCCAGACTAATTAGTAGTGTATAATCCTTCCATCAATAAATCTATATCAGCAGTCCACCGCTGTTTTTGCTTTTTGAGTACGTCGCTCAATTTCCCCAAAACATCTACAAGACTCTGAAGAACAGGAACAATTTTGAACTTTGAACAATTTAATTTGGATTCCCGCTTGATGCCGGGGGTCAAAAACGCGGGGTATGAAATCGCGACTCCGATTCAGGAGGCCGCCATCCCTGCCGCGCTGCGCGGGCGCGACATTATCGGCACCGCCCAGACCGGCACAGGGAAGACAGCCGCCTTTGTCCTCCCCATTCTCAATAAGCTGCTCGACGGTCCACGCGGGATGCCGCGGGCGCTCATCGTCACGCCGACGCGTGAGCTCGCCGAACAAATCCATCAGGTGATCCGCGCCTTGTCAATCGGGACCAAGTTGCGCAGCGCCACGATTTATGGAGGCGTGACCGCGAACCGCCAGATCAAGGCATTACGTGAAGGTGTGGATATTCTTGTGGCGACGCCAGGTCGTCTGCTGGATCTCGTCCAGCAGCGCTATGCAAAATTGGAACGGATCGAGATCCTGGTCCTCGACGAAGGCGATCGCATGTTTGATATGGGCTTTCTGCCCGATATAAAACGCATCATTAAGGCGGTGCCCATCAAACGACAAACTATGCTGTTTTCCGCGACCTTTCCACCGGAGGTGGAGCTGCTCGCCCAGCAGGCACTGACAGAGCCACAAAAGATCGCTATGGGCATCAGCAAACCTGCAATTACGGTCGCCCATGCGCTCTATCCCGTGCCCTCGCACCTGAAATCCGCCTTGCTGCTGAGACTTCTCAAGCAGATCGACAGCGACTCCGTGCTTATTTTCACCCGTACAAAACATCGTGCCGATAAAGTGGCGCGCCAGATCGCCCACGCCGGATTCCGAGTCACAAGCCTGCATGGTAACCGCACTCAGGGACAGCGCGAACAGGCCCTGCATGGTTTCAAAACGGGACACTTCCCCATCATGGTCGCCACCGATATTGCGGCGCGCGGCCTCGATATCGAAAGCATCACCCATGTCATTAACTACGACATGCCAGACACTGCGGACGCCTATATCCATCGCATCGGACGCACAGGACGCGCCCAACGCTCCGGCGACGCCTTCACACTCGTTTCCGACGAAGACCGGGATATGATCCGCCAGCTCGAACGCATCATGGGTCAGCCCCTGAAACGCGAGATCATCCCAGACTTTGACTATTCGCTTCCCGCGCCGCCGCGACATGCTTCCGCGCCGAGAGACTCTCGACGCCCTCCGCGCCCTGCTCCTACGCCGACAAGCTTTGCCAAGAACAGGCTGGCGCCCAGGCGTAGACGATAATCCCGATATGGAATCCGATGCCGCTGCATGAGAGGCGGGTTTTTCATCCCAAAATGTAACAAAAACTTGGTTGATTTTTATTCCGTTTTCCTGTACAGTAAGGGTGTTCGTTAATCCACATACGAGGAGAGTACGTGATGAATAAATTGATGCTAGCTTTTGCACGTATCGTATTAGTGGGAGTTATAATGCTGGGCATGGTTTCATCGGCCTCAGCAAAGGGAAAAGGGGATGGTGCGTATCAAACAGGTTTTGTCCGTTGGCGCGCCGCAGACGGCGGATTCGGGGGTTGGACGTTGGACGGTGTTCAGAGAACCAATAATACGCTTCAACTTGATGCTGCTACTGCCAAAGCAGGCACGGACCCGTATCCGGCCGGGGGCTATAACGGGGGAAACTACTATAACGGCGGATCGTTCGTTGTCGGCGAAGCATTAAGCCCGGTGGTATCCACGACTAGATTTAATTTCACGGAAGCCATTGCCTCATGGAATGCGTCCACACCGCCAGGGACCTGGTTGGAAGTTCAATTTACCGCACAATATGGCTCGCGCTGGAGCAAGTGGTATGTCCTCGGTATTTGGGCATCTGATACTTCCACGGTACAACGTCATTCTGTCCAATCGCAGGGCGATACGGATGGATATGTGGCAGTGGATACATTTGTTTCCACGAACAAAAAGGAAACAGCAAATGCATTCCAGCTCAAGATTCGTTTGTTTAGCGAAGATGGAATCGCAACACCGACAGTGCGCAATGCATCCCTTGCCTATTCCACATCTGCACCTAAATCTGCAAGTGTATCGCCTGGCACCCCGGCTCTGTGGAATCATCTGCTGAGTGTGCCGCAGTGTTCACAGATGGTGTACCCCGATGGTGGTGAAGTCTGGTGCAGCCCTACATCCACAGCCATGGTGCTAGGATATTGGAATACTGATCCCGGCTCCAGCTGTGCGGATCGTGAAATACCTGCGGTCGAAGGCGTTTATGATTGGATTTATGATGGTCACGGGAACTGGCCCTTCAATACCGCCTATGCCGCGACCAAAAGCGTGGGAGCTCAGCCTCTGGAGGGGTATGTGGCTCGCTTCACCAGCCTGGCCAAAGCAGAGGAATTTATCAATGCTGGCGTTCCAGTCATCATGTCGATCGCCTGGAATAAGGGTGACCTGACCGGATCCAGTGTCGCCTCCACGAACGGACATTTGCTGGTGCTAGTGGGCTTTGATGCACAGGGGAACCCGATTGTTAATGATCCTGCTTTTCCAAACGATGGGCAAGTTCAGGCTACCTATCTACGCTCTGAGTTTGAGCCGCTCTGGCTGCAGGCTTCCGGTGGGACCGTGTATCTCATCTATCCAGAAGGATGGTCCGTTCCCCCACTTCAATAACAGAAATAAACCCGCCTCCGTAAGAGGCGGGTTTTTGATTCTATAAGAAACATTTGCAAACATGGATATTCCATATTGCATGCCTTATGGAAATGATGCTATAGTGTTGATGGAGCATAACGGATGCGACAATTTCGAAATCGCCACGAGGCCGGCAAAGAGCTGGCACAAAGGCTCTCGAAATTTTATGAGCAGCCCAATGTAGTTGTTTTGGCTTTGCCGCGCGGCGGTGTGCCGGTCGGGTATGAGGTGGCTCTCGCATTGAATGCTCCCTTGGATATATTCTTTGTTCGCAAGCTTGGCTTACCGGGACAGAAAGAGCTGGCCATCGGCGCAATTGCATCCGGAGGAATTCGAATATTGAATGAGACAATTATTCATGAATTGAAACTCGACCAGGCAGTTATTAATCGTATTACGGAGCAAGAGCTACAGGAGTTAAAACGCAGGGAAGGACACTACCACGGCAACCGCACCGTCCCTGAAATTCATGACCGAACAGTCATTCTGGTCGATGATGGCCTGGCAACAGGCGCCAGCATGCTGGCTGCCGTCCATGCATTGCGTCGACAGCATCCTGCAAAAACCATCGTTGCTATACCTGTCGCTGCATCGCAAGCCATTGATTTGCTTCGATCCGAAGTCGATGAAGTAATCTATGTTTTGGCACCTGAACCTTTTGAAGGTGTTGGAAAATGGTACGAACGCTTCTCCCAAACAACGGATGACGAAGTACACTCTATCCTGGACGATGCAAATCGTCGCTACCATAGTTAAGCTTTAGAAGTGAGGAAGGATGAACAAATTAATTCTTGCAACCAAAAAGGGAATTGTCATCTGCGAGCGCGAGGATAAGGATTGGCATGAATCCGCTCGCGGGCTGACAGATCAACACGGCACCAGCGTTATCGCCCGCGAAGGAGTAATCCTTGCAGGCACAGAAAACGGTATCTTCCGCTCGGAGGACGAAGGTCAAACTTGGGAAGACGCAAGTGACGGAATATATTCGCGACACATCCGTTGGCTGGCATTTCATCCCGATATTTCCGATTTCGAGTTTGCAGGCACGGAGCCTGCCGAAATTTTCGTTTCTCGCAATGGAGGCGATCTCTGGCGTGCTTGCCCGGAGGTCGCGCGACTACGAGATACATTCCAGTGGTCCCTGCCCTACTCGCCGGAAGCAGGTTGTGTGCGCGGCTTCGCATTTCACGGTTCACGTGTTTATGCTGCGGTGGAAGTCGGCGGTGTTTTGGTGTCAGATGACAAAGGGGAAACATGGCAGCTGGCTGATGGCAGTGACGGGAATCCTGATCTCCAAGGCCCACCGGAGCCGTTTGTTTATCCGGATGTTCACTCGCTCGAAGTTCATCCATCCTCCCCAGATCTTGTCTACGCGCCGACCGGCGGAGGATTCTATCGCTCCAACGATGGCGGCAAAACCTGGCAACTTTTATACGATTGCTATTGCCGGGCGGTCTGGGTAGATCCACAGGATCCTGAGCATATCATTTTGGGGCCCGCCGATCACGTGGATTCAAATGGGCGGATTGAAGAGTCTCGCGATGGGGGAAAGAGCTGGTCTCCAGCTTCGAACGGACTCAACGTCCCATGGCGACGCGGCATGGTCGAACGTTTCTTCCAAGCCGACGACAATCTATTCGCTGTGCTGTCAAATGGTCAGCTGCTCAGTGCCTCTCTCAACAAGCTTGAGTGGCAGCATATTTTGCCGAATATCAAGAATGTCAATGCGATTGCAACGATGGCGAAATAAGGAGATTTGATCATGCGAGTTGCTGTGGTCTCTGATATGCATGGGAATGATCTTGCGTTTGAGGCAGTCGAAGGCGATATCGAAAAACAAAAAGTTGACCAGATTGTCTGTCTTGGCGATGCAATTCAAGGCGGAGCGCAACCTGCGGCTGTGGTTCAACGATTGCGCAGGCTGGGTTGTCCTGTCGTGATGGGAAATGCCGATGCCTGGTTATTGACTGGTGAAGAAACAGCGGATGAAGGGATTCCCTCGGAACGCCTCCGCAAGATGGGCGAGATTCGACTGTGGTCTTTGTCCCAGCTTACAGATGAGGATCGTGCCTTTATCTCGGGTTTTCAGCCAACGGTCACAATACAGCTTGAAAATGAGCTGAGCTTGCTATGCTTTCACGGCTCCCCCGCTTCGTTTGATGATGTGATTCTGCCTGCCGCTCCGCAGGAGGATTTTCAAAAATTCCTCGGGTTGTATAAAGATCATATCCTAACAGGCGGTCACACGCATGCCCAGCAGATCCGCCGGAATGGCAAATATTTCTTCTTCAACCCCGGAAGCGTTGGCTTTGCTTACAGTCATAACCAGCCTGATGAGCAATTCTTTGCCGATCCTTGGGCAGAATATGCGATCTTGACTGTCCAGAATGGTCAGATCGGGCTAGGGTTTCGACGGATTCCCTTTGACGCGCAGGAGCTGATTCGCATTTATCGTGAAAGTGGGCGTCCCTTTGCAGAGGATGCAATCGCTCAGTACAAGAGTCCAGATTGAGAATCAAAAGAGCCCCGCAAAACGCGGGGCTCTTCTTTGTCCAGAACTAGTTGCTCAGGGTGACGTTGCTTGCCTGAGGTCCCTTGGGTCCCTGTTCGACATTGAACTCGACCCGTTGGCCCTCTTGCAGGTTACGATAGCCATCGCCTTGAATGGCGGAGAAATGGACGAAGACGTCCTTTCCACCTTCGCGCTCGATGAAACCGAAACCTTTATCACCGTTGAACCACTTGACAGTTCCTGTAATTCGTTCAGACATTGTATTTGCCTCCTTTGGGCAGTTGTAAAAATTTAGGCAACTTGTTTGTTCCATCGGAGGATAAAACAAAACAGCCACGGAATAAAACCGTGAGCTGTGGCTGTTCTTCTAACCAACGTAACTTACCGTTTTCCTACTGGCGATTATGATACCAGATGAATGCGGTTGTGTCAACTAATTTTCATATCAATGTCCGCAATATTGCTAGAATTTGAGCCAGATAATAAAACTCTTAACATATTTATTTCCGTCGTTTCGCTTATAATCTTTTAACCATGAATTTTCTTATCACCGGAGCCGCGGGATTCCTCGGCTCTTCGCTAGCCAATCATCTCGCCCGTGAGGGACACCAGGTCCGCGGGCTCGATGATCTTTCCACGGGCAATCCACAAGCGCTGGCGCCAGATGTCCATTTTACGCGTGGTGATGTGAGTGACCGCCCCAAGCTGTGGACGCTCCTTCAGGAAGTGGATGTGGTCTATCACCTGGCGGCGCGCGTCTCGGTGCCGGAATCGATTCTCTACCCGCGCGACTACAACACGGTCAACGTCGGCGGGACGGTGGCGCTGATGGAGGCGATGCGCGATGTAGGCGTCGGACGCGTCGTGCTCGCTTCCTCTGGAGCGGTATACGGCGACGTGGGCAATCAAGCACTGAAAGAGTCTCTGACGCCCAATCCGCGTTCTCCGTATGCGGTCTCGAAGCTGGCTGCGGAATATTATGTCCGGACGATTGGTGGCTTGTGGGGCATCGAAACGGTCAGCCTGCGGATTTTCAATGCCTATGGACCGGGTCAACATCTTCCCGCTTCTCATCCGCCTGTAGTGCCCCACTACTTGAAGCAGGCCCTCCGCAATGGGACACTGGTCGCCCACGGAGACGGAAGCCAGACACGCGATTATGTCTACGTGGACGATGTGGTAAGCGGATTAGTCGCGGCAGCCACCGCGCCCAATATCAATGGACTCGTCATCAACATTGGATCGGGCAAAGAAACCAGCATCCGTGAACTGATCAAGTGTGTGCAGGATGTGACCGGCAGCAACGCCGAGGTGATCTACAATCCGAAAACTTCCGGCGGCGTCTCGCGTCTATGTGCAGATTTGACACTTGCCAATCAGAAATTAAATTACCGTCCTTCCATTGGGCTGGCGGCGGGTTTGAGGCTAACTCTTAATCGTGATCCAAGGTTCAAATAACGTTTTAACCTCATGATTTTTCCACGAGATTTTTATCAGCGCTCTACCTTAAAGGTAGCACGAGATTTGATTGGCGCA
Organism: Anaerolineales bacterium; assembly: GCA_035462205.1. GTDB lineage: Bacteria > Chloroflexota > Anaerolineae > Anaerolineales > Villigracilaceae > Defluviilinea. The sequence goes on along the minus strand of DATHUN010000421.1, from coordinate 3,449 downwards.
CGCCTCGTTCGAATGCTAGAGGGACAAAGACTTGTTGGTCTGATTACCGAAACTGAAGCTTATATTAGCCAAAAAGATTTGGCTTGTCATGCAAAGGCTGGAATTACGCCGCGGACGCAAGTCATGTTTGGGGAAGCCGGACACGCCTATGTCTACTTCACCTACGGTAACCATTGGATGTTGAATGTGGTCACCGAACAGGTGGGGTTTCCCGCCGCGGTGTTGATCCGAGCCATCCAGCCGATCGAAGGTGTGGACGTGATGATGGAGCGACGCAGTGGGCGCGATACCTTTGGTCCGGGCAAACTTTGTCAGGCACTGGGAATCACAAAAAGTGAGAACGGCATCGATTTAACGGAAACAACGAGCGGCTTATGGATTGAACGGGGAGTCGAGGTCCCAAATTCTCTCGTGACGAAAGGTCCGCGTGTGGGTTTAAATAATACGCCGGAGCCTTGGCTATCCAAGCCGTGGAGGTTTTTGGTCAAAGGCTGGACAATCGATCTCACGTAGGGAACAGCGGCTGCTGCTCCCTACGTCAAAATTATTGGAGGAGCAATGGGTTTACTTGAAGGCAAGAATGCACTGATCTTTGGTTTGGCAAATGATCGATCGATCGCCTGGGGTATCACACAGGCATTTCATCGTGAAGGTGCAAACATTGGCATTAGCTACGCCGGTGAAATGCTCGAGCGCCGCGTCAAGCCGCTTGCAGAAAAAGTGGACTGCAAATGGGTCGAAGAATGTGATGTCACCAACGATGAACAAATCCGCGCGGCAGCAGAAAAAGCCGCCCGGCACTTTGGAAAGATCGATGTACTCGTCCATTCCATCGCATTCGCGGGACGCGACGAATTAAGCAGGCCCTATTACCAGACCAGCCGCGAGGGTTTTCGCAATGCACTGGATATCTCCGTGTTTTCGTTCGTGGCACTGACCAATGCATTTCACTCGATTTTGAATCCCGGCGCCTCGGTGATGTGCCTGACCTACCATGGCTCCGTGAAGGTCGCTCCCCACTACAATGTGATGGGTGTGGCTAAGGCAGCGTTGGAATCATCGACGCGTTACTTGGCGTATGATCTGGGACCCGAAAAAATCCGCGTCAATGCGATCTCTGCGGGACCCATCCGCACGCTGGCAGCGGCTGGTGTCGGCGGGTTTCGCGACATGTACAAACACTTTGCCGACGCCGCTCCCTTGCGCGAGAACGTGACCATCGAGGATGTGGGCAACGCAGCCGTCTTCCTGGCATCGGACCTATCCAAACGGATCACGGGTGAGGTGCTGTACGTCGATTCGGGGTTCAATACGATGGGCGTACAGATGAATATGAAGGATGAAAAGAGCGCCGAGTAGCAGGTAGCCGTAAGGGCGGACCGCGGTCCGCCCTTTTTGTTTTAACGGTAAAATACTCTTCATGTTCAAACGGAATACCACCCCTACTGAAACCCAACAGCCTGTCCAGGCGGTGGAGCGCATCACCTCTGTGCTGGGGTCAGGCGTGATTTGGCACGGCTCGATCAACGGTTCGGGCGGCGTCCGTATCGAGGGTGCATTCGAAGGGGAGATTGCGCTGCGCGGCATGCTCGTCATCGGGGAGACCGGGCGGGTTACCTGTCAGAATGTGCGCGCGAACACGGTTATTGTGGCGGGTGCAGTGCGCGGCAATATCACTACCCAAAAGTTGGAGATCCGCGGCTCGGGGCGCGTTTGGGGCGACGTAGTCACGACCGCCTTTGTGACCGAGGAGGGCGCGTTCCTGCGCGGTCAGATCCGTATGGAAGAAACGGTCGAGCTGGACCTTGAGCCGGCTCCCGAGACCACACCCTCTGAGGCAGCTCAGGCAGAATCGATCGCCTCGACGCCGATCATCGTGCCCGACTCGATGAACGATGGGACAACCCGCAAGATTGCGCGAAAGAAAAAAGAAGAATAATTATTGTGACGTAGGGGCGACCGGCTGGCTGGTCGCCCCTACGAATGTTTATATGAAATATCGCGACCTCAACATCCAAACCCAGCGTGAAGCACCGAACAACGCACGGACAGAGGGATTCGCCTTTTTAGTCCGCGCCGGCTATTTGACACGCGAAAATACTCCAACGCAGCTGGGCCAACACGCCCTCGATGATTTGCGGAAACTCGTCAAAGATTCCTCCTTTTTAACCCAACTTTCGATACCAACTGTCTGTAGTGAAGAGGAAATTTTCTTCCCCATTGCTTCTGGCTCTATACTAGTTGTACATTGCCCGAACTGCAACTATACGGGACGCCTCGAACTTGCCCAATTTGCAAAACCCGTAGAGGCGACTCATGAGTCGCCCTTACCTCTGGAAAAGATTCTAACTCCAGATTGTCACACGATAGAAGCATTGGCAAATTTTCTTGCCATTCCCAAAGAGAAAACGGCCAAAGCGTTGATGTACACGCTCATTTCCGACGGCAAATTTGTCTTTGTTGTGGTGCGCGGAGATATGCAGTTAAGCGATGAGAAGCTCAAACGCTACCTTGGCGAGGTTCGATTAGCAACACCCGAAGAGGTGGAACGCTCGGGCGCAGCCGCAGGATATGCATCTCCAATCGGATTACGCGACACATTGATTGTCGTGGACGATCTGATTCCGCAGTCTCCAAATCTTGTTGCGGGAGCAAATGAGGTGGGTTACCATTTTAAAAACACGAACTACGGACGTGATTACGCCGCAGAAGTTGTAGCGGACCTGGTGCTAGCGAAAGAGGGAGATACATGCAAGAACTGTGGCCAACGACTATCCTTTTTGACTGCTATTGAATTGGCTATCCGCAGTACAATTCGTTTAGAAAATATTTTGCTCGCGCTTGCCGAGACTTATCACGACATCAAGGGCTTATCCCTGCCCCATCCTGCTGCACCATTCGATGTGTATCTGATGCACCTTCCCGGTAAAGAAATAGACACACATCACAAAGCCGAGGAAATTTATGATAACCTGCAAAGCGCGGGCATTTCCGTTTTATTTGATGACCGTGAAGAACGCGCCGGGGTCAAGTTCAACGATGCAGATTTGATTGGATGTCCGTTTCGCGTTACCGTGGGAGAAAAAGCTCTCAAAGAGGGAATGGTAGAATTAAAGCCGCGCACACAAAAAGATAATCAACTAATTCCTATTCAAGCGGTTGTTGAAAAGATAAAATCCCTTTTATAAAACGTAGCGACGGGCAGCTCACGAAGCACCCTGATGAGGGCGCTCGTCCCTATATAAACGCATGAACAACCTCAAAACCGGACACTTTCCTCCCGCCAAACGATTCGGTCTGCTGATACACATGGTGATTATTGCCATCCTCATCATCATGTCTGTGTATGGCTCTGCAAATCTTTCACGTTCGCAGATGGGTCCATCCTTCGTGTTGTACCTCCTGATGGCGCTACTCGCTTTTGTTCCCATTCCGTTCTTGGGATATCG
>DATHUN010000420.1:0-2430 GCA_035462205.1 Anaerolineales bacterium | reverse complement strand
GCCAACGCCGGGAGCAGATGTGCCATCGGTATTCCCGCCGGTGACAACTCAAGACCATGTTCAGGGTGCTGAAAATGCCGTCTTCACGATAACCGATTACATCGATTACCAGGATCCACGCAGTGCACTATTTTCACAGGCAGTTCGCAGACTATTGGAGGCACATCCAAGTGAAGTGCGCGTGGTCACGCGCACTTTTCCATTGATTAAGCTCAACGATAAAGCTGCCATTGCTGCCCAGGCGGCAGAAGCAGCCGCCGAGCAGAATAAATTCTGGGAAATCCATGACCTCTTATTCGCACAACAGGAGAGCTGGATCAACCTCTCTGCGGCAGATTTCGAGCAATGGATCAGCGCCCAAGCCTCGACGTTGGGTATGAACGTGGACCAGTTCAAATCTGATATGAAGCGCGAAGACATCGTTGCTAAGGTCAATCAAGCCTGGGAGGACGGTCAAAAGATGGGGCTGCCCGGGACGCCGCTCATCCTGATCAATGGACAAATCTACGGCGGACCGCGTGACTACAACAGTCTCAACGATATCCTGCAACTCATCGCTCTTGGCAAACGACAATTCAGTTCCTGTCCGCCGGTGACCGTGCAAGTGAACAAGCAATATATCGCCACCCTGCGCACTGAAAAAGGTGACATTGATATTCAGCTGTTCGCGAATAAGGCACCCTATACCGTGAACTCATTTTTGTTTTTAGCCAAACATGGATGGTACGACAATATCACCTTCCATCGCGTGATACCAGATCTCTTTGCGCAAACCGGAGATCCGAGTGGAACGGGCAAGGGAAACCCTGGTTACTATATTGTGACCGAGTTCGATCCATCGCTCAAGTTCAATAAGCCTGGCATGGTAGCAATGGTCAACTCGGGACCGGATACCAGTGGGAGCCAGTTCTTCATCACGTATGCGCCCACGGCGCAATTTGACGGGAAATATACGATCTTCGGTGAAGTCCTGAGTGGGATGGATGTGCTCAAGCAGCTCACGCCGCGGGACGCGCAGCCCGGCTCGGATACGCCTCCCGGCGACAAATTGCTGAATATAACGATCGAAGAACGATGATGAAGCCATCAGCAAACCATCTGCCGTCTCTGCTCAGCGCCTTATTGTTCATTCTTGCAGCCATGCTGTTCTTGAGCGCGGCGTTGGTGACGGGAGTCAATTTGCTTTCCTCGTTGTTGACGAGAGAAAGCGTTAAAGCCCCACAAACGATCGTCGTGATCATTGCCCTGTTCGAGGCATTGCTCCTCATCATCGCGGCATTCATGGCGATTCAACGCTATCGACAGCAGCCCTTCGCGGAACAGGACATATCGTTTTCGATGAGACCATGGCAAGTGGTGGTCAGTTTGCTCGTGACGGCGATCGTTATTTTTATTGGATACAGGATTGGCACCAATAGCGCATTCAACTGGCTCCTGCTTCCGGTGCTGACGTTGCCAGCCGTGGCATTGCCGATCCTGGTCCTGCTTGGCTTCGCGATTCGCGGCATTTCGTTAGGCGCACGCTGGCAATCCTGGAGCATATTCGGCATCGCCATGACGCTTGTTCCCTTCTTCCTGATTTTCCTGGAAGGGATTGCGTTAGTTCTCGTGTTGTTTTTTGCAGGCATCTTTTTGCTATCGCAGCCAGATCTCGTGCGTGAGCTGCAACAACTTTCGTACCAAATTTATTTGTTGGGACCCACCTCCGAAGAGATCCAGAATCTGCTCCTCCCGTATATCTCGAGACCCGGGGTGCTTGCCACAGCACTCTTCTATGTTGCTTTTCTTGTCCCCTTGATGGAAGAACTTCTCAAGCCCCTGGGTGTTTGGCTCTTCGCCAACAAACTCACCTCCCCCTCACAGAGTTTTGCACTTGGTGCGCTCAGCGGCGCAGCGTATGCTCTCATTGAGACCCTCGGTGTGAGCGCGCAATCCGAAGATTGGGCAAGTGTGCTTTTGCTGCGTATTGGCACGGGCATGCTGCATATCACCTCAACGGCATTAATGGGCGTGGCGATCTTCTATGTAATCCGTGAACGTCGCTATGTCCGTCTGCTCGGAATCTATTTCCTGTCCATTCTGCTGCATGGGCTTTGGAACACAGTAGCGCTCCTTTACGGATTTTCCACCATTACGAAACTTCTCGGGCAGAAAACCTTTCTCGATGGCGTCCAACCGCAGCTCCTGATGGGGATGGGAATTCTTGGCGTTATCTTTTTGGCTATTCTGCTCTTATTGAATCGCCGGTTGAGAACTACACTGCCCCAACCCGTTGTAAACGAGACAATGTCATAAAACTCTCATGGTAAGATAACTTCATGCCGTTAACTCCTTATTCTTCGATTGCCCGCGACGGTGACCTTGCGCAACTGGTTGGCTTGCGCCATAAGCATTTCATCGTGCCTCTTAAAGCCGGCGCCAAGTTTGAAT
>DATHUN010000419.1:0-2075 GCA_035462205.1 Anaerolineales bacterium | reverse complement strand
TGACCGATAAGTTAAGCGGTAATTTTCGTATGTCAACCGACCGATCCACTCTTCTCCTTGCCGATGACGATCCCACGATCGCCGATAGCCTGGCGCCATTTTTGGAGCGCGCTGGCTTTCATGTGCTGGTCGTTTCAGATGGCGTCAGCGCGCTGGAAAAAGCGCAAGCACATCATCCCGAGCTCATCATCCTAGATGTTCTGATGCCGCGCATGGATGGGCGCGAGGTGCTGCGACGCTTGCGCCGCTCGCGTGTTTGGACGCCAACGATCTTGCTCACCCAAGTGGGTGAAGCATCCGAACGTGCGCTTGCCCTTGAGGAAGGTGCAGATGATTACCTCAATAAACCATTCGATCCGCATGAGCTCCTGGCACGCATCCGCGCTGTGTTGCGACGGGCGCGACCTGGCGAACGCTCGCTATCCGCGGCCTGGTTATTGACAGCCAATGATTTGTCCCTTGATCGCCGCGCTCGCCGCGCAACGCTCGATGGCGAGACGCTTGATCTTACGCCCAAAGCGCTAGCAGTCCTTGAATATCTGATGACCCATCCGGATGAAGCGATCTCACGTGAGCGCTTGCTGGAGGCAGTCTGGGGCTGGGAGTATCCGGCGGGCACACGCACTGTGGACACACGCATGGCGGAACTGCGCCGGGTTCTCGACGATGACCCGGCTGAGCCACGCTTCATCGAAACGATCTCCGGTGAAGGCTATCGATTTATTGCTCATGTTGAGGCAGAGGGGTGATCGAATCAGATGCCAAAGAAGCGGTGGAAAACCCTGTTGTTATTTTCGTTGCCGTTATGGGTGGGGCTGATCGCAGGGATTCTTGCCCAATCTTTTTTGCGACCTGAGATCCCGATTCTCTTTCGGGCGGATGTAGGAATTGCCGCATTCGTTATTGGAGGGGTGGTCCGCCAATGGTGGTTTTCCGCTTTTTTAGCAGGCTTTTTTATCTCGTTATTCTTACTACTTCTCTATTACTGGGATGTTCGCACGACCCGTCAGGCGAAGGCAATGATTCTAGAATCGCGGCGCGAGATGGAACAAGACCGCCGCAATTTTTTGCGACGACTCGACCATGAGATCAAGAATCCACTGCAGGGGCTGCGCGCCGCCCTGGTCAATATGCAGGAGACACAAGCCGCAAACGAGCGTCAACACGCTGTAGAGAATGCCGGGCGGGCGGTGACGCGTCTCTCACGCCTGCTTGCCGATCTGCGAAAACTCTCTGATCTCGGGGAACGGCCCATTGAACGTGCCTCGGCCGACGTCCCCGACTTGTTGCAAGATGCTGTCGATGCCGCCCGCGTTTTGCCGACATTTGAAGGACGCGACATCAGCCTGTTCATTCCCAAAGTTCCCTCGCCGTTTCCCTCTGTGGTCGGTGACCGCGACCTGCTCGTCCTCGCTGTATACAATCTGATCGAGAATGCCCTCAAGTTCACTGCCGTGGGCGACTCAATCGAATTGCGCGCCGCGGAGGATGGTCAGGCGATCGTAATCGAAGTTGCTGATTCAGGTGTCGGTATCCCGCCGGAGGATGTGCCAAAGATATTCGACGAGTTGTATCGCGGCTCGAACGCGCGCAGCACAGAGGGGAGTGGCTTGGGACTCGCACTGGTCAAACGAATCGTTGCGCTTCACAATGGACAAGTCTACGTGCGCAGCAGCCAGGCCGAACCACGCGGGACTGTGTTCACGATCCGCCTGCCTGTGACGAGAAAAGGCTAGCCTGCACAAGCTGATTATTTGGTATCATCAGCCCATGAGCCGAAAGAGCTGGTTCTTCCTTGCCCTGACCTTCCTGCCGTTCCTAGTGGGAATCATTGCATCGCTCCTCGTGCAGGGATTTTGGAATCCGGTACCGGTACTTGTCTTCAAAATGGACATCGGGGTGATCGCATTTGTGGCCGGGCTCGGCATCTCTGCTTTTTTCGTGGCAATCTGGATGGGTGCGGCGAGTACCGAAAACAGAGCCGCTCGCAAAATTGAGGACGCGATCCATGAAGCCGAACAGGGCCGCAGACGTTTTCTGCGGCGGCTCGATCATGAGATGAAAAATCCGCTGAC
>DATHUN010000418.1:0-2401 GCA_035462205.1 Anaerolineales bacterium | reverse complement strand
AGTCCCAGACCTGCTCCAATGGAAATTCCTTTCGTATACGCGGGACCGCCATTTTGCGCCGAGAGCGAGAGTCCCACCAGACCAATGGAGCCAAGCAGAAGTGCTGTAGAAAGTGCATTGATCTCGGGCGTCACGCCGCGGCGAACCAAGGAGTAAATGTATAAGGGCATCGTTTGCTCACGAATGCCTTTCGTAAACACTGTAATCAGATAATCGTCGAGCGATAGCGTAAATGCCATCAGGGCACCGCCGATGATTCCGGGCATCAGTAACGGCAATGTTATCCGCTTGAACGTTTCCCATTCATTCGCACCCAGATCGGCAGCAGCTTCCTCCAGGGTGCGATCAAAATCTGCAAGGCGCGCCCGAACGATCACGTAGACAAAAGGTAGATCAAACGCGATGTGTGAGATGGTGATCGTATGCAAGCCAGTCGTCGCTCGAATTCCAAATGCATTCTGCAGAAATGGAAACAACGCCTGATTGAAAAACAATAACAACGAGATGCCCATCACAATTTCGGGAATGACAATGGGAAGATAGAGATTGGCATCGAAGACAGTGCGCAGCCTGAAGCGATAGCGTTCCATGGCGAGGGCGGTCAGCGTCCCGATCAGCGTAGAAGCAATCGTGGCAATCAAGCCCACAAGCAGACTGTTTCGCGCCGCATCCAGTAACTCTTGGTTTTGTGCCAGTTTACTGTACCATTCGGTCGAGAAACCTGTAAACACAGCTACAGAACGCGTGTCGTTGAACGAGAAAATGATCAGAATCAGGACAGGCAGATATAGAAAGCCAAACACGAGAGCGGCATTTGCCCCTAAGATCCAGTTGCCAATACGCGTACGGAGCCGGACCTGCTGCCGTGGATAAACGGGGAACACCGCAGAACGGGCGGTCACATCGCCCTCCGCGTCTCTTCGCTGCTGGAGCGGAAATAGAAGATGACACCGATCAAGACCATCATCATCAACACCAGCGACATAGCTGAGCCAAAGGGCCAGTTGCGCGATACACCAAACTGGCGGTTGATCAATGTTCCGATCATCTCAATTTTGCCGCCACCCATGATATCGGGCGTTATAAATGCACCGACCACGGGAACAAAGACTAGAACGAGCGCAGCCACCACCCCGGGCAACGTCATCGGCAGCATGACCCGCAGGAAGGCACGCCGGGGAGAAGCACCCAGATCGGCGGCGGCTTCCATCAGGGAGTAGTCGAATTTTTCGATGGAGGCGTACATCGGAAGTACGGCAAAAGGCAGGTATCCATAGATCAAGCCAACATTGACGGCGAACTCGTTGAACAATAATTGCAGAGGCTGGCGGATGAGATGTAAATTCATCAGGAATGAATTCAGCAATCCTTCTGTTGCCAGCACTTGCTTAAGAGCGTAGGTCCGCACCAGAAAATTCGTCCAAAACGGGATGATGACCAGGATCATGAGGGCATCACGCCAGATGGGTCGCTGTTTGGAAATGAAATATGCTAATGGATAGCCAACCAGGATGCACCAAAATGTGACAACCAATCCGATCCGCATTGAATGTCCAAAGATGCCCAAGTAAAGAAATGGATCACATTCGGGGCCCGAAAACTGGGAAGTGCAGGCGTTAAAAAGCTGCCTGTAGTTTTCCAGAGTATAGACGGGAGGCAATTTAATGCTGCCGGCTCGCGCACGCTCGACAAAGCTGATGAATAATACGATCAGCAACGGCAGATTGAAAAAGAATAGAATCCAGAGCGCGCCTGGACTGATCAAGCCGAATAACTGTAGTCCCTTTTTGCGACGAAAAAAGTCCAACATGACTGCCTCTATTCCGTAAGAATGCGCGGCGAGACATTGGTAAAGGAGAGGGACACTTCGTCGCCGACGTGTACCAGTTCGTGCTGCCCAAGCATCACGTTCTGCTCGCGTACCCGCACTTTTTGCCCACCTGCGAAACGGACGCCATAATGCGTATCTGTGCCAATATAGATCACATCTTCCACATAGCCCTTGAGGTTATTTCCATCTTCGATATGAGTGTTCAAGCGCAATTTTTCGGGTCGCGCGGCAACAGATACTTTTTGCCCATTTGTAAAGCTTCGACTGGAGTTAACGCAGATGATCGCAGTACCCGGCAATTCGATTTCCACGACCTGTCCATTCTGTGCCTTTATCACACCATCGATGAAATTCGTCTCACCGATGAAGTCTGCCACAAATTTATTGGCGGGCCGCTCATAAATTTCTTCCGGTCGGCCGATTTGAAGCGCAACACCCTTATTCATAACCGCAATACGATCGCTCATTGTCAGCGCCTCCTCTTGGTCGTGCGTGACGTAAATGAAAGTAATACCGACCTCACGTTGGAGGGTCTTGAGCTCCAGCTGCATTTCCTTACGCAATTTCAAG
>DATHUN010000417.1:0-6850 GCA_035462205.1 Anaerolineales bacterium | reverse complement strand
CAGGCCAGAGTCCCTAATCATCACTGGCGAAATGAGCAGCTCATCCGCATTTTGGGGGAAGCGTCCGGAAATCAGCTTGATGGAATGGTTTTGGAAGGAAAGCGTGTCATAGGCAGTGACATACAGGTAGGGTCGAACTGTGTTGTGGCTGCCATCGGTGACGCTCCCGAGCGAAGCGCTGAGCATCGCCGTCTTGACGGCGCTATTTTCGGTGATGTATTTCGCCTTTTCGTACGGCACGGCGTGGAACTGGGCATGCCAATTCCCCGACATGAAGATCTCGTGCTCGATCATCACCTTCTGGAAGCTGACGCCCAGCAGGAACACACCACATATCAAGGCGGCGGATAGGATCACGCCCAGGATGGTCACTGCCGTACGCTTCCTGTTCAGCCGCAGGTACTTCAGAGTATACGTGGTCAGGATGTTCATGCCTGTGCAGCCTCGTCGCGCATGATGCGCCCGTCGCCGAAGGAGATGATGCGATCGGCCTGCAGAGCGATATCGCGGTCGTGGGTCACCATGATCAGAGTCTGGTGGTAGCGCTTGTTGGAGAGCTTGAGCAGCGAGATGATCTCCTTGGAATTGGCGCTATCCAGGTTGCCGGTCGGTTCGTCGGCCAGGATCAGTGCAGGGTTATTGATTAGCGCGCGGCCGATGGAGACGCGCTGCTGCTGCCCGCCGGAAAGCTGGTTGGGCAGGTGACTGACCCTGTCTCCCAATCCCAGTGTGGTGACGATCTCCTTCAAGCGCGCCTCATCGAGGCTACGCTCATCCAGAAGCAGCGGCAGGCTGATGTTTTCCTCGACGTTGAGGATGGGGATCAGGTTGTAGAACTGGTAGATCAGCCCGATCTGCCGGCGGCGGAAGATGGCCAGTTTCGTCTGGTCGAGGGCGCAGATGTCCGTGCCATCCAACAGTACCTGGCCGGCGCTGGGTGTATCCACCCCGCCCAGGATGTGCAAAAGCGTCGATTTGCCCGAGCCGGAAGGTCCGACGATAGCGACGAATTCGCCTTTTTCCACGCTGAAGCTGACATCATCCAGGGCTTTGATCTGCATATCACCTTTTCCGTATACCTTCGAAAGGTTGTTTACTTTGAGAATTTCCACAATGTGCTCCAAGATTTTTATAGTATTGATATGCACAGTATACGGATGGTAAGTGACCCTAGGGTGACTGCAATTGTGACAATCTATTCACATAACACAACATTTGGTAACTCCGCTCTTACCATGATGGGTTCTTTTTGCCACGGATTATCACGAATTTTACAGATTTTAGAGCCTAATCTGGGGAAATCGGTGAAACACTTGCACCGAGCGTGATTTGCTTGGCAAATCACGCGGTGTCCGTGGCTGATTCTCTATGGATTGATGAGACTCCACGGTTTACTGTAGCGCTACCCAACATTTGGCGGCAGGGACAGGCTTCATGAAAGCAATAATCCTTCAAGTCTCCGGGAAACCCGCACTACACATAACCCCAACAAGACTTGTATCCCTGACAGGAATAACCGCACCCTACACCACCCCACGGAAAACCCGAATTTCAAAGCTCGTCCCCATGCCGCGCTGGCTGCGGACGGTGATATCTCCCCCTTGGGCAGTGAAAATGGCTTTCGCAAGCGCCAACCCGATGCCAACGCTGCTCTCGCCAGCGTTAGCGCCGCGATAGAAGCGATTGAAGATGTTCGGTAAATCGCGGCTCGCGATGCCCTCGCCATCGTCACTGACGATGATCTCAGCATACAGGGCATTGGCAGTGTAACGAATCTCGATCTTCCCACCCTCGGGAGTGTGCTCCAGACAGTTTTTGGCCACATTCGTCAAAGCTTCTGCGCTCCAGTTAAGGTCGCCGGTAAAGCTCGCTCCGTCATCCCCGTGGACTTCCAGGCGCAGATTCTTAATCTCGAGTGGGATCCGGAGCGGTTCCAGTGCCCTTTCGATCAGTCGTCGCACATCAACAGGCTCGCTCTTAAATGCCGCGGTGCCAGCATCCAGGCGTGCCAGTTTGAGCAGCGCCGTAATCAACCATTGGATGCGCCCAAGCTGTGTACTCAGCCGCTCGACGAAGGCGCGCCGGTCTTCCTCGGGCGGGTCTTCGTCGAGCAGGTCGACCAAAACGCCCATCGACGTAAGGGGTGTCTTGATCTGGTGAGAGATGTCGGTGATCAGGTTGGATAAGGCGGTCTTATCCTTTTGCAGAAGCTCGGCTTGTTCGCGCATTCGGACAGTGACCTTATACAAATCGTTCTTCAACAGGCTGAAGCCACCCTCGCCGTTATCGCGCACGTCCAGGGCATAATTGCCTGCTTCGATCTGTCGCAGGTAGGCTGAAAGGCTCGTCACTTGGGCAGATTTCGCACGCTGGTAGCCTACCAGCAAAAGGACGAACCCGGCGCAGACTAGTCCGACCAGCACCAGTCCGGCCGGAAGTAGGCGCACCAACAGTCCGGCTCCAATGCCGCGTTGAGCTGCACTAGAGTCTTGCAAACCATATCTCCCCAACAACTCTTGGCCTCTGTTGACAGAGAGAGCGTCTGGCGCACTGAGATCCTGCACCACCTGCGCCTCGGCCTCGGGATATTTCTGCGCCACCGTGCCCACAATGCCAGCATAGGTGTCCGCGAGTGCCTGGTTAACGTAGATCCTCATCGCCAGACTGATGGCCACAGCCATGATAAGCGCAGCCAGCGACAAGGCTGCCATGCGAAACAGTAAACGCCGGTCTTCGATGTGGGTGAGAAGGTTCATGTCAGTCGCCTGCCTTATAACCCATGCCGCGCACGGTCTTGATGAGCGTCGGGTTCTGCGGATCGTCCTCGAGTTTCTCGCGCAGACGCTTGATGTAGACCGTTAGTGTATTGTCATTGACGAAATCTTCGTCTACATCCCAGATCTGAGCAAGAATCTGGCTGCGAGTGAGTACCCGCCCCTGGTTGGAGATCAGCGCAAGCAGCAGGCGATACTCCAGCGCGGTCAGGATTACATCGACTCCATTCTTGTACACCTTGGCCTGCTGGGCAACGATGGTCACATCCCCACAGGTAAGGGTGCGGTCAGATGCCTCAACCGGACCACGCCGGCGAATTACGGCCTTCATGCGCGAGATTAGCTCACGCAGGCGGAAGGGCTTGGCGAGGTAATCGTCCGCGCCCAAGTCGAGACCGAGGACAATGCTCGCCTCTTCGTCGCGGGCGGAAAGGATGATGATGGGTGTATCCCCGTCGCTGCGGATCTCCTTGCATAACTCGTAGCCGCTGCCATCCGGCAATCCCAGGTCCAGAAGCACCAGGTCAAAGGGCTGGCGCTTGAGCAGGTCGCGCGCCTCCTCCAGATTGTATGCCAGGCTGACCTGAAATCCGTCCTGCTTAAGCGAGTATTCCACCCCCATGGCAATGGTGGCATCGTCTTCGACGAAAAGGATAGAAAGCATGAGCAGATTCCTGTAGTGCTATGTTGGGTCTTGGACAATTATAACTAAGCTGGACTCTTTCTATTCAAATGCTTCAGATATACAGGAAGCGCTAAAGTGATTTTCGAACGCATCAGCCTGGTGGGAACTTAGCGATGTCGCTCCAAGTCATGAATCCGAATCTGGTTGAAGCTGATTGGGAGATCGATTCAGGAGCAGTGCGACCCTCGGATATGGTTAATGAAGGGATGATTATATTGTAAGAAAGTAGACTCCTCTATCAAGAGGTGTTTGCGTTTTGGAGCCCATCTTGCCTATGTATCGTGTGGGTGCAGCCCTTGAGGCACTCGAGCTCACGACATTGATTGTGAACCATTGCATCCTGTCCAACCTGATTGCACCACCGAGCCGATTTAAACAAAAATCGCCTCCCTGATCTTCGGGGAGGTTCTTTTTGGTCTTGGCACCATGCATTGGTGTTGCGCAGTAGTGCCTCTTTTTCAAGCAAAATCGTCTGTTTTTGTGGTCTTGACAGGACTCGAACCTGTGCCCTCGCCGATGTGAACGGCGCGTTCTAACCAACTGAACTACAAGACCGAAATACTACAAAACAGTAGCGTCTACTGTGTGATTCTAAAGTCTCAATTTCCATTGCTTCCAATACGTCCATTTCGTGCGTTTTTGTTTGGATTTTTGCATTTTTCAGAGGTCTAAATGTACGTTGTGTCCAATATTTGCATTGCGTTTTATTCTGATTGCAACACTTTTGCAACACCTAAGAGACTCTAGTTGCATCATAGTAGAGTCCTTCAGTCCTTAAATTGAGCGGTAACTCGCCCGAGTTTACTATCGAGCCTGCTTCGCCGGATTTTTGACAAGCAATTAATTGATCTTGTCTCTAGCGTCCTCAGCATAAACGCATTGTTATTAGCAATTGATGAACGCATCGCGAATTAAGAAAAAGCAGACGGTTACCAGATGGGAAACGAACGATTAGTTTGCATGCGGATGCAGGCTACTCGCGATATTCAATTCATCGTATCCTTAATTTAGCACAATCGTCGCAGACACGTTAAGCTCTGAGAAAATGGGGGTGACTGATCTCGTCAGCTTAGCCACAGAGACCGCAGAGATCTCTGAGTTTTTTCTCAATGGACTCCGTGAACTCTGTGGCTAGAAATTCGTTTAGCCCATCCTTTTAGCCACCCTGAGAAAATGCAATCCGTGCACTTGGCAGAGAATTTGGACTATAGACCGAATTTGAGGACCGCGTGAATACATAATAGACCTCAGTCTAGATGTTATATAATCCACCTATGGCTGTCCCAATTCTGGCTACGAAACTCTACATCCCACCTCTTCCTCCCAAAACCATATCTCGTCCTCGCCTAATCAAACAACTTACCGATGGTCTATTCATGGGTCACAAGCTGACCCTTATATCCGCTCCTGCGGGGTTTGGTAAAAGCACATTGGTCAGTGAATGGCTTGCGAATTGCGGACGTCCGACTGCCTGGCTCTCACTGGATGAGAGGGATAATGATCCTGCTCGCTTTCTGATCTACCTCATCAGTGCATTACAGAGAGTCTCACCGAATCTAGGTGCTGGGACACTGGATGCACTGCAATCTTCCCAACCACCGCCCATTGAATCAATTCTGACAGCTTTGTTAAACGAGATCACGGCCATTCCAAGCGACCCTTCGACAGGTTTAGGATACAGTTGTATCCTCGTTCTTGACGATTATCACCTTGTCGATGCCAAATCAGTGGATGACGCTCTCACCTTTCTGGTTGAACACCTGCCTCCACAGTTGCACCTAGTCATCATCAGCCGAGAGGACCCGGCCTTACCTCTCTCGCGCCTGCGCGGCCGAAGACAATTGACCGAGCTGCGCGCCGCGGACTTGCGCTTTATTCCCTCTGAAGCCGCGGAATTTCTGAATCAGGTGATGGGTCTTCACCTCTCGGCGGAAGACCTCGCTGCACTGGAAGACCGCACCGAGGGCTGGATCGCCGGACTGCAATTAGCCGCTTTATCCATGCAGGGTCACCAGGATGTGCATGAATTTATTCAGGCATTTGCCGGAGACCACCGGTACATCGTGGACTACTTGATCGAAGAGGTACTCCAGCGCCAGCCTGAATCCCTCCGCAGCTTTTTGCTCCAAACTGCGATCCTTGAACGATTGAGTGGTTCTCTCTGCGATGCCGTAACCGACCAATCGGGTGGTAAGGTCCGTTTGGAAACTCTGCAGCGAGGCAACTTCTTTCTCATTCCGCTAGATGATATGCGTCACTGGTATCGCTATCACCATCTTTTTGCCGATGTGCTTCGCATGCATTTGATCGCCGAGCAGCCTGAACAGGTACCGATCCTACACCGTCGAGCGAGTCAGTGGTTCGAGCAAAACGGTTCCGCAGTTGATGCGATCCATCACGCTTTGGCTGGTAAGGATTTTGAGCGCGCAGCGAGTCTGATAGAACTGGCAGCGCCGGCCATGCATAGGAATAGACAGGAAGCCACGGTGCTCAGCTGGATGCAGGCATTGCCTGATGAAATATTCCCAGCCAGGCCTGTGCTAACCGTTCTGTATGTCGGGGCGATCATGAGTAATGGCGAGATCGAGGAGGTGGAGACCCGGTTGCGGAACGCCGAACGTTGGCTGGACATGGTTGGCGAGAGGCAAGAGCGCCCGGCGGATATGATCGTCGCCAACGAGGAAGAGTTCCATCGTCTGCCTGGGGCGGTCGCCATGTACCATGCTGGACTTTCATTGGTACGCGGCGATGTACCCGCGACTCTGAGATACGCCCGGCGCGTGCTCGACCTCGTCCCCGAGGAAGATCATCTCGGTCGTGGAGGGGCACTCGGACTTATGGGATTGGCTCTCTGGACCAAGGGCGATCTGGAAACCGCTCACCAGACATTTGCCGAGGGTATGACGCAACTGCAAACAGCGGGGAACATTTCCGACGCTGTTGGGGGGGTACTCGCCCTGGCAGACATTCGGATCACGCAAGGGCGTCTCCGCGATGCCATGCGTATTTACCAGCAGGCATTACAGCTGGCGAGGGAGAATGGCACTCCAACGCTGCGGGGAACAGCTGATATGTATGTTGGAATGAGCGAGCTTGAGCGTGAGCACAATGATCTGTCGGCCGCCACACAGCTCCTGCTTCGAAGCCAGGAACAAGGCGAGCACACCGGCTTCCCGCAGCACCCATACCGTTGGCGCGTCGCCATGGCTGGACTCCGTGAGACACAGAGAGACCTGACTGGCGCACTCAATCTACTGGATGAAGCAGAGCCTCTCTATGTGAGCGACTTTTTCCCCAATGTGCGTCCGGTCACGGCATTGAAGGCACGCGTGTGGGTTGCTCAAGGAAAAATAGATAAAGCCCTCGTTTGGGCACGTGAGCACCGACTATC
>DATHUN010000416.1:0-6032 GCA_035462205.1 Anaerolineales bacterium | reverse complement strand
CCGTCCAACAGCAATATCTCATGAAAAGCTGGCAAGGATTTACCAATGACAACGATGATTTGGAATATGCGGTCGGGGATGAAATGCAAGAAAACGGGAATGTCATCGAAGTACCTATAAAGCTTCGTGATCAAATCCTGGGTGAGATTATGCTGGAAGGCAACGAAGAATGGACCGTCGACCAGCGATCCTTGGTAGATGCCGTCGCAAAGCAGGCCGCCGTTGCTCTTGAAAACGCAAGGCTTATGAGTGAGACGCGACAGGCGGCAGTTCGGGAGCGTATGCTTGCAGAAATCAACAGCAAAATCTGGTCTGCAGCAACGATCGATAGTATTCTGCAGACCACAGTCAAAGAATTAGGCAGACGGCTAGACGCGTCTCAAGCAACAATCGAATTAAATCTAGAGGATCCACAGTAACGCGGTAGATCAATTATTTTCGCTGTCGCTCATTGAAATATGCAAACAAACCCGGCTCCATACCCAACCCTCCGCACTCGACTCGCGATTACACTGATTATTCTCGCGGCTTTATTCTCCGCGGCGATTTCCTCCGTCCTATATATGAATTTTCGCCAGGAGTTACGGGAAAATTTTAAGCACCGTTTAGAAAATGTTACAACTCTCGCCGGGTTTCAACAGGATGGCGATCTCTTGGTGCAAGTACAGGGTCAGAACGATCCGTTTTTTCAAAAGATTCATGCAACCAACTTGAAAATTAAAAGATCAGATCCAGACCTCCGCTTTGTGTACACGATGAAAAAACAGAACGGGAATATCTATTTTGTCGTGGATGCGGGGTTACCTGGCGAACCCGATATTTCGGCTTTCGGTGACCTCTATAGAGAACCAAGCGCAACTCTCGTCAACAATTTCGAGACAATGATGGGAACGATTGTCGAACCAGATCTCTATTCAGATGAATTTGGTACTTTTCTTTCCGCCTATACTCCCATTTTCACAGCAGATGGTAAGCGGGCGGGGATTTTGGGAATCGATATCACTGCGGATACCATTTTGTCACAAGAAAGATCCTACCTCACTCGGCTAATATTGATTTTTTTGGGTAGCCTACCGTTTATCGTTGTGGCTGGGTTTGTAATTGCCAATTATTTTGCCAAACCGATTATTCAACTGCGAAATGCGGCTAACAAGATCAGTGAAGGTAAGTATGACTTTAAAATCGCCACGATACCGCATACGCGCGAACTTGCAGAATTAGCAGTAGATTTCAACATTATGTCTGATCGCCTCAGTGGCTTGATCAATGATTTGGAACAACGCGTTGAAGAACGGACCGAAAGCTTGATTCGGAAATCCGACCAATTGGGCGCCGCCTCGCGAATCGCCCGAAAAACCGCCGAAGTTCAGGATCTCTCGATTCTGCTTGATATGGTTGCCAGCCTGGTAACGGATCAGTTTGGTTTCTATCATACAGGCATATTCCTGATGAATGAAACCGGGGAGGAAGCTGTACTGCAAGCTGCATCCTCAGAAGGTGGACGCAGAATGGTCAAGCGCGGACATAGCCTTCCTGTCGGCAAGCAGAGTATTGTCGGCTACGCGGCGGCTGAAAAGAAGCCGCGCATCGCTTTAGATGTCGGAAACGACGCGGCATTTTTTAATAATCCGGATCTGCCGATGACCCGCTCAGAAGTTGCCCTCCCATTAGTCATTCGTAACAAGGTGTTGGGTGTTCTCGACATCCAGTCCGATCAAATGCAGGCGTTCAACACGGATGATATCGATGTGCTGCAAATTCTTGCTGACCAGGTCGCTGTGGCGATTGAAAATGCCCACCTATTGGATGAATCGCAGGCGGCTCTGAACCAACTCGAGGCGCTGACAAATGTTCGTACCCGCGAAGCCTGGACACAGAAACTCAGCGGAAAGGGCCGTGCTTTTACGTACACACCACTGGGGCTGCGTGCGGAAAAGATCACACCAACGAGTGAAAACCATGTAACGATTCCCCTGATTTTACGAGGGCAAAAAATTGGCAGCATTTCTGTCGCCCGCAAAGGCGATGCTACCCTCAGTCGGAGTGACGAAGAGTTGATTGCTGAGGTCGCCAATCAAGCGGGGCTGGCCATTGACAATATCCGGCTGCTCGAAGAGGCCACGCAGCGAGCGAGACAGGAACAGGTGGTGGGCAAGCTTGCCGGGCGATTCAGCCAATCTCTTGATGTGGATACTCTGCTCCAAACGGCGGTCCGTGAGCTAGCCCAGCTTCCAGATGTCTCTGAGGTTTCAATCTTTGTTGGGGAACAGAGCTCTGAAGTGCCAGGCAAACAAAAGACCAGGCGCAGTTCAGGATAATATGAGTTACTCAAGCAAATCTCAAAGCAATTTTGACGCTCAAAATGAGCGACTGGCTCAGGCCTTCTATAGCAATGGCCGCTACAATCCGCATTTTCTGGCCATTACAGGAATTGGTTTCTTCGCCATTTATATACTTACACGCCTGGAAATTTTTGGTCGATCTGCTCCGCAACTGATTTACATCGGCATTCTGACATCCCTTCTGGCAGCCGTACAATTTCCTCTCCTTTCTCTCGCTCGTAGAAAAAAGGGAATCGCTGCATATTTGCTAAGCACCTTAGCAATCGGCGTCTTCACGCTCCTTCTTACCTTTTTTTGGCAGGGGATTGTTCCAGTTTCCATAGTCATCGCATTGATTACACCTCTCAGCGCGCTGAGAGCTGGCTTCTCGCGCCGCTTTTTCCCCTTGCTGTTCGCTATTGTGTTAGTTTCCATAATCGGGATTCTTTATGCGGAGAACAACGCAACGCTGGATCGTCTACAAAATAGCTCGCCGACCGCCATTGCAACTTTTTCATTTTTGGTCGCCACGGGGCTTTTGTTAGTGACGATTACACTCATCTCAGAAAACAAGAAATTCAAAAGCCTGCAAACACTGTTGCTGACATCCTTTATTGTTATCGTAACCATTCCCACCCTAATGGCAACCATTCTAACCACGATTGGCTCGTTTACTACGAGTGAAGCACAAACGTTCAGTACCTTAAAAGCAGTTTCCAATTTGAAAGAAAGCCAAATCAGTAATTTGATACATGACTTTCAGAATGATGTCAGTAAGCTTCAAAGTGACCCCGGGTTTTCAGTTAATGCCTTGAGTGTTCTCACAGATGAGCAGAAAGTAGCGAGCCTGCTGGAAAACTCAAAGCGTGTTGTTCGAGCACGAGTGCAAACGACGATTGGATCAGAAGAAGAGCAGTATACCGAAGTCATGGTGCTCAACCCGGCGGGTGAAACAGTCATCTCGACAATTCCTGGAAATGAAGGTCTGCATGTAGACGATCAATTATTTTTCCAGCAGGGCTTGCTCAATTTTTACATCGGCTTCACCGACCTGCCACAGTTTGGAAATGAAAATCTAATTGTTTCGGCACCCATCTATGACATAGATGGTCATACTTTGCGGGGTGTTGTTGTTCTAAGGTCGAACGCGGCACCAATCAAAGGCGTGATGGAAAACACTCCTGGGTTTGAAAATGCAGAAACTTATCTGGTCGATAAGAACTACAAACCCGTCACTAGATTACGCAGACCCTCCAATGTTGTTCAAACGCAGGCGTCTCAGGAAGCCATTCGAAACCATGCGGACAATCAGCAGGGTATTTACAACAACTACAACGGTGAACAAGTTCTTGGGAATTACAAATGGTTTGATGCAATGCAGGTTGGGATCATCGCTGAAGTGCCTCTAAGCTTTGTCGTTGCCAGCTCCTTGCGATCTTTGGTGGGAAGCGTGGTTCTCGCACTTTTTGTAATTTCCATTGCCATTGCTGCCGTGGCAATTTCAGCGCGATCGATCGTGCATCCAATTACCAGCCTGGCAGAAACAACCGAAGATTTCGCAGCTGGGAAATTATCCGCTCGAGCAGCCGTGGACCGTAAGGATGAAATCGGTGCTCTGGCAAAATCTTACAACCAAATGGCAAGCCAACTCCAGGAAATTATTGGTGGCTTGGAAAGTCGCGTAGCCCAGCGTACCCGCGCGCTAGAAAACCAAACCTTGCGGCTACGCCTGGCAGCTGAGATCGCACGAGACGCTGCATCGGCGCGAGACCTGAGCGAACTATTGGAACGTTCGGCAGAACTTATTCAAAGCCGCTTTGGCTTTTATCACACTGGCATCTTCCTCCTGGATGCCAACAGAGAAAATGTAACTCTCGTCGCCTCAGCCACCGAAGCGGGCCGGCAAATGCTGGCAAGCAATTATAGACTCCGAGTCGGCGAAATGGGATTTGTAGGGCAAGTGGCCGCCACAGGCGAGCCTCAGATCACGCTCGCTACCGGAACGGATGCAGTCCACTTCAAAGATGCGTATCTGCCTGACACACAATCGGAAATGGCACTGCCACTAAAAGCGGAGGGTGTGGTCATCGGCGTATTGGATATTCAAAGCGATCAGCCTCGAGCCTTCAATGAAGATGATATTACCATCATGCAAACCATGGCAGATCAGCTGGCAACTGCGATTGAGCGCGCACGGCTGCTCCAAGAAGTAGAAAGAAGCCTCAAAGAATTAGAAAGTGCGTACGGAAAGTACACTCGCGAAAATTGGAAGCATATTTCCGAACATGTTAAGACGGGGAATCTTGGATACCGGTTCGATAATATTCGCATGGAATCTGTGAATGACGTACCGGATCTTGGAAAAACTGCTCTTGCAACCGGGAAAACGGTCAATTCCAATGGTCACAGTGCAGACGGGCACACATTCGCGGCGGTACCAGTCAAATTGCGCGGACAAACAATCGGCGTCATTAATCTCAAGCTGCAAGAAAATTTTGGAGAAGACACGATCTCAACAATTGAGTTGGCCAGCGAGCGATTAGCGGCCGCATTGGAAAGCGCCCGCCTGTATGAAGAGGCTCGGCTGCGAGCCGACCGTGAACAAGCCATTGCACAGGTCACGAGTGCCATTAGTGCGTCCACAAACTATGAAGAGATCCTGCAAACAACTGTTCGAGAGATCGGTAACACTCTCAGGGATACAGAAGTCATTATTCAAATTACTGGTGATACCAAAGATCGCAGGCAAATTGGGTAAGCGAAAATAACCATGCAAAACACCTTCCGAAAAATCATCGCGCCGCCAAGCTTTCCTGAGGATAAGGATAAATCTAGGGTAGCCTATTATTTGCATTTCCTTGTACTTTTTAGCATGCCTGCACTACTCATGTTTCAAGCGTTCCGTCTTTTACAAGGAAACTCCCTGTTCGGGACATCCAGTCTGGTACTGCTGTCACTGCTTGTTGTTTTATCGATGGTTTGGATTCTTATGAATTCCGGTGCTGTCCATCTTGCCAGTTATACATACATCGGCACCATCTGGATAGCCAGCACCCTACTAGCACTGAATGGAAATGGCATCAGAGGCTTAGGATTTGCAAGCTATTTCGTGGTCATGCTCTTAGCAGGATTACTACTTGGTGTACGAGCCGCCGTAGCCGTCGCGGCAGTATCGGTAGTTAGTGGTTTTGGACTGGCTCTCACCGAAAACATCGGAATAATTAAGTACGCACCTAGTTCTGCCTTTGCGGTTGCCGAAGAATATGCTTTTCTATTTTTCTTGAGCACCCTTTTCCTATACCTGATCATGACCAGCTTACAAAATGCGCTGACGGCTGCGAAGGTGAATTCCATCGAATTGGAAAACAACAACCACGAACTTATCAGCCTTCGCGATGCCCTGGAGCTCCGCATCCACGAGCGAACGCTATCTCTTGAGAAGCGTGCTGCTCAGATGCAGGCTGTATCCAGCATGGCTAGAACGATTGCCGCTGTACAGGATTTAAGTGCACTTCTGCCGAATATCACCAACCTGGTAAGTGAGCAATTTGGTTTTTATCATTCGGGCATTTTCCTTGTCGATGATGAGGGCAAATATGCTGTTCTCAAAGCCTCCAACAGTGAAGGAGGCAGACAAATGCTGAACCGTGATCATCGCCTGTTATTGGACACCCATAGCATCGTTGGCTATGTGACGTCGCGCGGCGAGCC
>DATHUN010000415.1:0-1634 GCA_035462205.1 Anaerolineales bacterium | reverse complement strand
CTTCTGGCGCCTCATCGTTTCGACGCGGTCGTCGACTTCCTTGCCTATCACCTCGACGATATCGAGCGTGACATCCGTCTCTTCCGCGGCAGGACGGGTCAATTTCTGTTCATCAGTTCCGCCTCTGCCTATCAAAAGCCGCCGCAACACTATCTCATCACCGAAGAAACGCCGCTCGAGAATCCCTTTTGGGAATATTCACGCAACAAAATCGCCATCGAGAACCGCCTTATACAAGTTTATCGTGACGAAGATTTTCCCGCTACTATCGTCCGGCCATCATTCACTTATGGCCACTCGCAGATCCCGTTTGCCGTCAGCAGCTGGCAGCATCCCTGGACGGTGGTGGAGCGGATGAAGCGCGGGCAAAAGATCATTGTCCCCGGTGATGGCACATCCCTCTGGGTGCTGACCTGGAACGCAGATTTTGCCAAAGGGCTGGTCGGTTTGTTAGGGAAGGAGGCGGCTATCGGCGAGGCATTTCAAATTACAGCGGATGAAGTTCTCAGCTGGGACCAAATTCATCTCGAAGTATATCGAGCCCTCGGCTTGGAACCGAACATAGTTCACATCCCCTCTGATTTGATCGCCCACTATTGGTCTGAGGCGGTTGGCAGCCTGATTGGCGATAAGTCCAACAGCGTCGTATTTGACAATAGCAAGATCAGGCGTTTCGTCCCGGATTTCGGCTGCGAGGTCAAGTGGTCGGAAGGATTGCGGCACTGTCTTGCTTGGTTCGAAGCACATCCTGAATTTCAAACCGTCGACCCGGAAATGAATCCGCTCTGGGACCAAATCATCTCTGCCTACGAACGGGCGTTCCCCTAGAATGTAGATATCATTCTCCCGAAGGGCACTGGTTCGGGACGGCATGAGCGTAGCGAAGAATCTTAAGCAGGTACAGCGCTAAGCTTCCATACAGATCTGTTTTGAAAAATGCCGTTAATTCCTTAGAATACCTGCATGTTATACTCCTCCGGCAAGGATTGACTGCATGAACTTTGAACCCATCCGTCGGGCATTCCAACCGCTTTTCGGCCTGGAACGTCGTGAGACGGTTTCCCGACTCTTCTACGCAATTTTGATTAGCGTGATCGCCGTGGATTCGGTCATGATCCCTGTCCGCCTGTGGGAATCAAAGGGGGCGCTGACTCCCACAATAGGTATTTTGATCATTCTGCTCATACTACAGTTCCTGTTGCTATATATGCTGCGGCGCGGGTATACGGATTTTGCTGTGATTGCCGAGATTAGCATCTGTTGGGCCGCCATCACCTTTCAGGCGTGGTCTGCAGATGGTGTTCGTGATGTAACGATCAATATTTATTTTTTAATTATCCTGGTGGCAGCCCTGCTCACGAGCTGGCATTATTACATCGTCTTTTCGGTCATGAGCCTGGTAGCAATATGGATGCTCGCCATCCTGGAAGCCCGGGGCTTGCGGATGGCTCATATCGATTCGCCGTTGGCCATGGCTGGCGACTTAACAGCCATCTTTGTCCTCTTAATCCTGCTTGTGTATCTGGTCGTGAATAATGTGAGGCAATCTCTGGATGCGGTGCGCATTGGCGAGGAAAAATTTCGCAAGGTATTTCATATCAGCCCGGTGGCGATTTCCATCACCACTCTGCAGG
>DATHUN010000414.1:0-2942 GCA_035462205.1 Anaerolineales bacterium | reverse complement strand
GGGAAGCCGGAGGCATTGAATCTCTTCGCGATCGGCACCTGGCTTATTATGTGAACTTGGTCGAGCAAGCTGAGCCGGAACTGTATCGTTCTAATCAAGTCTTCTGGTTGAATAAATTAGAGGATGATCTTGATAACCTGCGTAGAGCTTTGGAGTGGGCGCTGACTACAGATGTTGAATCGGGTCTGCAATTGATCGTTTTTGCAAGATTTTACTGGGAAGCACGCGGTGACGTGCGAGAGGTGGAAAGCTGGCTGGCGCAATTATTGGAAAATTATAAGGAGACAGACTCGCTGTGTGTCAAGGCGCTGGTGATCTATAGCAAAATACTGTCTGACCGAGGTGCCTTTGCAGAATCGCAAAAGATTGCCAATCAAAGCTTGGAAATAGCTCGCACGATTTCAGATAAACAAGCCGAGGCATTTAGCTTGTGGGGTTTGGGATCGAGCCTCGGATATCAAGGCGATGTCAGGCAAGGCATGCCCCTTATAAAACAGAGTCTGGCCCTATATCGGTCCTTGGGAGATAAATTGGGACAAGCGACTGCCCTTGATTGGCTATCAATGGATCATGATGACGGGGAGCGTTCCAAAGGTTATATTTTGGAAAGTCTGGGCCTCTATCGCGAACTGGGTCACCTTCTAGGCATTGCTATTTGCCTAATGGATCTGGCTGAGCTAACGATTGCTGGAGGAAATTTTTCATCACTGAAACCCTTGCTTGAAGAGGCGCATATGATTTATCGCCAGCTTGAGAGTCAAGCAGGAGAAGCACATGTACTTATGTTCTATGGAAGGCTTGCGTTTTGGCAGAATAATTATTCACAGGCATGTAACTATTTTGAACAGTCTATTCAGTTGTATGAAAAAGTTGGCGCGTCGTGGTCAGCCTGGTCCCGTGTCCACATGGCATATGCACTGTTGCGGCAGGGTGATTTTGTACAAGCAAGAGAGACATTCAAGATTAGCCTCCAGCAATTCGAAAAGGCTGGTTATATAAATGGATTGATTTGTACAATCGAAGGCTTAGCCAGTTGGTACGCAAATCAAGGACAACTTGAACGTGCCACGCAACTCTTCACTTGGGCAGATACCATGCGCGAAAAGATGGATGATGATCGTCCACCTTTTGAGCAGAATTCGGTCGAAAAAGATTTGGCAGCCATCCATTCTAAATTGGACGACGCAAAATTTGCAAAGTTATCGGAAGAAGGTGGTGTTATGACGGTAGAACAGGCAATCGCACTTGCATTGGAGCCAGTGGACGAGATCAACACTCGCAAGTAATCTTGACTTTTGTAAATCATAGGACTGGCAATTCAGCCAAGATGCTAATGTTGTAGCTGATCGACAGCTCGGTCATCATGATGCTCGATGAGACTTCAGCACTGACTTTCACCTGACCAGATTCATCATCATAGTTTGCATCGATAGAGACAAGATTCGCTCCCAGCTTTACATCGACACTATCTTCGCAAGAATTTTTATCGGGTGTTTGGATTCCTGACAGAGCTGCTGAGGCAATCGCTCCAACGAATTGACGTCGAGATAGTTGAGGCCCTACGAAAAAAGTATATGTTTCATGGGTACGAGAATCTAAGCATGCTATACCGGTACACAGGATAAGATGTGTGGCGCCATCCGGTCCCCTGACTGCTACTTCCATTTGTTGAGTATTGATTAAGTCTCCTGTTTCAAGATGAATTGACATGATATTTCTCCGTTTGAATTTTTCCCCCATGAGCGGATACACATCTGGGAAATGCTATTTGATATGCATCCGCTCACTGTACCTTTACCCCGCAAGCAAAGACAAGCTAACTCGTCCTTGCCTTTCTATCTCAAATGTGACTACCGACGAGCTGGTGATGGGCCTTCTACATGCTCAACGTCAATCGCCATAGGGCGGAGGCGAGATATTCTCGATCTTCCAGACCTCGCCGGTAAGCGTGACGATGTAGGCGGTATTCTTGATGATCTCGACCGAGGTCGGTTGGTTCAGACCGTCCACAAGGTTGGTGAAGGTGCCATCCGGGTTCACCCTTACCAGTGCGCCGGTGTTCGGCTGCGCGGGCGCACCCTCAAATGGACCATTCCAAAAGCCTTGTAAGAGGGCGTAGAGTGTGTTCCCGCTGCCAAATTCAACATCGACAAGTAGCCCACTGTTGGACAACCCGGCGCCGGATGCCACCTGCGTAGCAGTGGGCGACTTCAGCGTGAATGACATGACCTTGCTGGTCTCTGGCAGGTGAGGAATGGGACCGGCTTCCCCCATGTAGATCGTGTTGCCTCTCACCGCCAGCCCGGTCGGGACGATATCGTCGAAGGCGATCACCTGGGTGATTTCGCCGTCCAAGGTGACCCGAAGCACACGGTTATGGTGCCCGTCGGTGACCAGGAACCCGCCGCGATATGGTTCGATCGCATACTGGAAGCCGGTGGGGACGAAGAAGTCCGTTGCCGGCGGATGACCTATGGACCACGCGCCGATGTCGGCCACGATGGTAAAGCTGTCTGGGCCGTCCACCCTGTAGATGCCGACAATATCGTGGCCAAAGAGGTCTGGGGCGACGCCGGTGACTAGCGCGTACGCGGTCCCGCCGATGAAAGCGAGATCGACCACCCCGCTGCCGATGAAGTCCAGGCCCGGGAAGCGGGCTGGCAGCCCGCTGGCGAAGAGTGTGACGGCGCCGGTCTTCGGGTCAACGCGCCAGATGCTGCCGGTGAGCGGCGCAGTGACGAACAACGCCGCGCCGGGGCCGACGGCACTCCCCTGGAGCTCATCCAGGCCCGTGACCAACAGGGTTGTGGTTGGCGCACCGGCTGGCATTTTCGCTGCGGCGACCGTGGCGCTGCCAAGCATGAGCATAAGACTTAAGGTAAGAACGGTTACTAGCGTCCTCCGATTCATGAGATTCCTCCGTTCGAATATTAGAATAACGG
>DATHUN010000413.1:0-1726 GCA_035462205.1 Anaerolineales bacterium | reverse complement strand
TTTTGCGATTGAGCCCCGGCCACCAACGCGCCGTACTGGAAATGGGATTCTATGTGCCCGGCGAGATTGCTTTCCTGTGCGATATTGCCCTGCCTCAAGTGGGCGTGGTGACCAACATCGGCACCGTCCATGCAGAGCGCGCAGGTTCGCAGGAAGCGATTGCGCACGGGAAATCAGAGTTGGTCCAGGCATTACCTCCCGCCCCGAATGGTGTGGCAATTCTCAACTTTGATGATCCCTGGGTTCGCAAAATGGAGGAAAAGACAAAGGCACGCGTCTTCTTCTATGGTTTATCGCCCGAAGCAACGCTCTGGGCGGATAATGTGGTCGGGCTCGGCTTGGAGGGAATCCGCTTCCGCCTGCATTATCGCGGCGAAACCTTACATGTCAAAATCCCATTGATCGGTCGGCATTCCGTCCACACGGCCTTGCGTGCGGCCGCCGTCGGTCTGACAGAAGGGATGAATTGGCAGGAGATTCTCGAAGGTTTGAGCCAGGGACATACACAGTTACGCCTCGCTGCAGTCCGCAGCCAAAACGGGGCGTTATTGCTCGATGATACCTACAACGCCTCACCGGAATCGATGCTCGCTGCGCTGAACCTGCTTGATGAGCTGGATGGGCGTAAGGTAGCTGTCCTTGGTGACATGCTCGAACTGGGTCCCTACGAACGGACGGGACATGAACTGGTCGGCTTACGCGCTGCACAGGTTGTGAGTCTGCTGCTGACGTTGGGTGAGCGTGCCCATATGATCGCCGAAGCTGCTCGCCGGGCAGGGATGAAGAAAAGCGCCGTTATTGAATTCGATGAGTTTGATCCGCTCCTGGAATGGTTGCGGGGCAACCTGACCGCCAACGATGCTGTTTTGATCAAAGGTTCTCATGGACTTCGCATGGATCGAATCACCTCGCTGCTGGAGAACCGTTCATGAAACAGACCGCTTTTGTATTGAGCCTGGCAATGCTGTCTTTTGTGATGACGGTCATTTGGGGTTCTCCGCTCCTGCGCGTGCTGCGGCACTTCAAGATCGGCAAGCTGATTCGTGTCGATGAGCCCGGGCACCACAACGTGAAAATGGGTACGCCAACGATGGGCGGTGTCCTGTTCATTTTGCCCGTCCTGTTGCTAACCGGTCTTTTGAATGCCGGTGTGCTGATTGGCTTGGAAGTGATCGGGCGTTCCGTGCTTGTCCCTTTGATCGTGATGGTCGGCTATGGCTCGCTCGGCGCTCTCGACGATTGGGAAGGTCTGCGCGGCAAGCGGCGCGGCGAAGGAATGCGCGCCCGCACAAAGTTCCTGGCGCAGGTCGTGTTGGCGTTAGGCACAGCCTTCGTGTTGAAATATCTGCTGGATGTTCCCGATCTGCGGATGCCTGGTATCGGAGAATTTGATCTTGGCTGGTGGTACATCCCTGTCGCGGCTTTCATCATCGTCAGCGAATCCAACGCGGTCAACTTCACCGATGGCTTGGATGGATTAGCCGGTTTGATCTCTGCCACGGCGTTTGCTGCCTTCGGCGGCATCGCATTGATGAACAATCAAACCTATCTCGCTCGCTTTTGCTTCACGATCGTCGGCGCGATCTTCGGTTTTTTATGGTTCAACGTTCACCCGGCGGAACTGTTTATGGGCGATACCGGGTCGCTGGCTTTGGGAGCCACTCTGGCGGTGGTGGCGCTGATGACGGGCTTTTGGCCGCTTTTGCTCGTGATTGCGGTGATCCCG
>DATHUN010000412.1:0-7880 GCA_035462205.1 Anaerolineales bacterium | reverse complement strand
GAGCAGTTCTTTGCCTGGTTCAACCGCGGCGAAAACCTTGTCTATCGCCAGGATTATGCCGCCGCCGCGCAGGCCTTCGACACTGCTTTTGCATTATATCCAACGATGTCCGAAAAGGAACGCCCCTGGCGGTTGTTGTGGTATCGGGATGGTCCGTATAATGCTTATTACCATACCGGTCGCTACCAGGATGTAATTAATCTAGCTCATACTACGTTGGCTGGTGTGGATAAGGCTGTTCTTGAGGAAACCTATTATTGGCGCGGCATGGCAAAGAAAGATCTAGGAGATCAAGCCGGTGCGATTGAAGATTTACAAAGAGCCTATGCTCTCAATCCAAATTCGACTCCTGCGAGGGAGGAATTACGAAGTTTGCAGGTCCTCAGTATGATTTCGCGAGGACCGTAGTTCAGGGAGCAGGGACCTTCAATTCTTTTTGGAAGTAGGTACCCAGGCGGCCGGTACGGCTGTCGCAAATGTCTTGTTTGGGGATGTCAACCCGGGCGGAAAATTGCCGACCACATTTCCTCGTCCCGTCGGTCAGTTGCCAGCGTATTACTATCACAAACCCTCTGCACGTCGTGGTTACTTATTCACGAGCGACGCATCTACAACGCTATCTATGGACGTAACCAATACGGGTCAGCGCGCGGGAGATGAAGTAGCGCAATGGTATATGCACGATGTGCTGAGTGAACGCGTCACGCGTCCGGTGAAATTACTCAAAGGATTGCAGCGAATTACCCTGCAACCCGGAGAGACGCGCACAGCAAACTTCCATATAGGAAGAGAACAACTTCAATATATGAAGGAATTCATAGAGAAGGTTGTGGATCCTGGTAAGTTCGAGCTGATGGTTGGTGACAGTTCTCAAACCATGCAAACCATCAGGCTCAAAGTTTTATAGGTTTTTGAATGCCTGCTCCGCCTTCGCGATGGTGGAGTCGATCACTTCATCTGTATGCATGATGGAAATAAAGCCAGCCTCGAATTGTGAAGGCGCAAGATACACACCGTTCTCCAGCATTTTCTGGAAAAATTTTCCAAAGCGCGCTTTATCCGCTAGTTTGACGGTATTCCAATCCACCGGTTTTGTTTCGCAAAAGAAGGTGGTGAACATTGTTCCCACGCGCGTCTGTTGGATGGGAACGCCTGCTTTCTGTGCAGCGGATGCAATCCCCACTTCCAGCCGGCCTGCGGCATGTTCCAGCATCCTCCAGCAGTCCTCGCTCTGAATCAGACTCAACGTAGCGATCCCGGCGCTCATCGCCAGGGGATTACCCGACAGTGTACCCGCCTGATACATCGGTCCCGCCGGGGCGACCATTTGCATGATCTCTTTTCTGCCGCCATACGCGCCGACGGGGAGTCCGCCGCCGATTACTTTGCCGAGCGTTGTCAGGTCCGGCTTGATGTCATAAAGAGCTTGCGCGCCGCCTTTGTCGACGCGAAATCCGGTCATGACCTCGTCGAAGATCAGCAAGCTTCCTTCCCGAGTTGTGATTTCACGTAAGCCTTCGAGAAATCCAGGCAGGGGAGGCACGACGCCCATATTTCCGGCGACCGGCTCGATAATGATGGCCGCGATTTGTTCAGTGTACTTCTCGAACAACGCTGCGACAGACTCCAGGTTATTAAAATCTGCCACTAAGGTATCTTTCACCGTGTTGGCTGGCACGCCTGGAGAATCCGGTAAGCCCAGAGTAATTACTCCTGAGCCGGCCTGTACAAGCAGTAAATCCGCATGGCCGTGATAGCAGCCATCGAATTTGATGATTTTATCTCGCTTCGTATAGGCACGGGCTAGCCTTAATGCGGACATTGTGGCTTCGGTCCCGGAATTGACGAAGCGTAGCATTTCTATGTTGGGCATAAACTCCATCACGCATTTCGCCAGCTCGATCTCCAGGGGGCTTGGAGCACCATAAGAGGTTCCCCTGATGGCTGCATCCTGGATTGCTTTTACAACCCGCGGATGCGCGTGGCCTGTGATGAGCGGCCCCCAAGAAAGGACGTAATCGATAAAACGATTGCCGTCGACATCATACAGGTAAGGGCCTTCCCCGCGTTCGATAAAGAGCGGCTGTCCACCCACGGCGCGGAAGGCTCGCACAGGCGAGTCCACGCCGCCGGGGAGCAGGGTCTGTGCTTCTTGAAAAAGCGAAATGGATTTGGTGATGTTCATGTATTTTCCAAAATCAGTTTGAAAGTCAGAACGTTTCAATATTTGAACGTTCGAATTTGCTAACGCGTTCCACTGCCAGTTCACCCGATCGAATGCAATCGGGAATGCCGATGCCGCGATAACCATTCCCTGCCAGCGCAAGACCGGGATAATTGTCCAAGGCGGCATCAATTTGCTTAAGTTTGTCCGGATGCCCCAGGTTGTACTGCGGCATAGCTTTATCCCACATGAAGACACGGTGCAACATTGGTTCGGCAGTAATTCCCAGCGTGAGTTTTAATTCTTCTTTGGCGACATCGAGCAAGTCTGTTTCATTCCATGGAATATCCTGACCGGCACGACCTACAAAGACACGTATGAGCGCGTACCCTTCCGGCGCGCGATGCGGGAATTTGGTGGACGTCCAGGTGCAGGCGAGGGCTTTGCGTCCCTCCCGGCGTGGAATGACATAACCATATCCATCCAGCTCGCGGGGCAGATCACTCTGTCGATGGGCGAGAGAAATGGTCGCGGTTGAGGCGTAGTCAATGCTTTCTAGAACAGAAGCCAGTGACAGATCGACTGAGCCGAGTAGTTTTCCGCTGAGATATGCCGGTGTAGCCAAGATTAATCCATCGGCCAGGAGTAACTCTCCAGTATCAAGTGTCACCTGCCAGCCGCCAGGTTTCAGGTGATCTATGGATGTGGCAGTTGTATGGAGATGTAAATCCACATGCTGTGATTCCAGATGGTCAACCAACGCTTCGACAATTTCCGCGAGACCGGTCGTGGGCGTCAGGAATGCCGAGCGCGAGCCTTGAACGGATTTGCCATTTGACTTTGCGCGCATTTGCAGCGCGCCACGGGCAAGGCTTCCATATTTCAGTTCAAGATCGCGCAAATACGGGAAGGTGGATGCGAGTGATAGCTGATCGCCATCTCCGGCATAGATGCCCGACATCAGAGGCTCGATCAGATTCTCATACGCTTCGCGCCCCAGACGGCGACTGACGAACGCTCCAAGAGATTCATCGCCATCGACTGCTTTGGCGGGCTGGAAGAAATCCAAACCCATGCGTGCTTTGCCGAGCCACGAGACCAGCCCGGATTTGAGAATCGCCGAAATGTTGGTGGGAATCATCATGGCGAGGCCATCCGGCAAAGGCAGCAGCCGACCTTTGTTCAAAACATATGTATTTTTCTTCTGGGGATTAGTTCCATGTAATCGATCAGCCAGGCCAAGTTCTCTGCATAGCGCCGTGGCATAAGGTTTTGTGGCGAGGAATGTGTCGGGTCCGCCCTCGATGATAAATTGCCCATGGTCAAATGGAACGCGGTCGGTCGTGATCTTGCCGCCCCAGCGATTAGAAGCCTCGATCAGCGTGATTTGCGCCTCGGGGATATTTTTCTTTGCGTAATATGCGGCGGAAAGTCCGGCGATGCCGCCACCAATAATCACAATGCGAATCATAACCAGTTGGCTTCCTTTGCTGTTTTGCGAATCAGTTCCGCCAGGCCAGCGATCATCCGCGGCGCGGTGTGTACCATTTCGATTCGCTCGAGGCGCACACCCAGGGATTTGGCGAGTCTCTGATAAATGATATCAATATCATACAGCACTTCGACGTGTTCGCAGACGAAACCGATCGGGCAGCTGATAATATTTTTATGCCCTTCTTTGGCATATCGCTCGATCAACACCGAGACATCCGGTCCCAACCACTGCTCATTGGATATTGCCGCGGACTGAAAAGCAAAATCATACGGTTGATTTCCTAAATGCTCTACGACCGCGTCGACCGTCTCACGAAGTTGGGCTGGATATGGGTCATTCCATTCCAAGATTCGCTCTGGCAAACTATGCGCGCTGAAAATCACCGGAACCTGCGACCGCACGCCTTCAGGAAAGCGCTCCAACGTGGTGCAGACGCGATCGACCAACGCATCAATGTAACCCGGAAGTAAATGCCACTCATAAATCGGCGTGATTTCAATAGGTGACCCGGCTTCGTCAATCTTTTTGAAATAAGCTTCGATGCTCATACGCGAGTAATGAGGCGCCATCACCAATCCTACTGTGTGCTCGATGCCCTGCGACTCCATTTCGGCGAGAGTATCCTTGATATAAGGATGCCAATGACGCATTCCGACAAAGGCTTTGAACTCCTGTCCGTTTTTATTGAGAGCGGCTTCCAGCGCAGCTGCTTGTTCCCTGGTCTGTTCCAGGATGGGAGAGCGGCCACCGATCTCACGATAGCGTTCACGCACTTCGTGGATGATCTCCGGGGCGGTCGGACGGTAGCCGCGCACATCCAGAAGATAGGGTTGCACGTCGTCGATTGCGTTCGGTCCGCCGTATGCCATTACCAATAAACCGATCATAGATGAGGTGCTTTCCATTTCCTGATTACATTCTCAAGAGGCGGCTTGCGCTTATCGCGCTTCAATGGATACCAGCCAAGCTCAGCGCGAATAGCCTGTTCCTTCAACTCTGTTGAGCCCCAAACAAAGGTTGCACCCAGCACACCTATAAGAACAGAAAACCAGTCTATTGAGATAAATAAAGAAAGAAGAATTAAAGAAATACCCGTACCCATCACATACGGCCACCACAGAACACCTAGATTACGCTCGCCGTGAATGACGAGAGGAAAACCAAGCCCGATAATGAGCAGGGTGGCAATGCCGGTAAGAAAACCAAAGTAATTCATGGAATAAAGCAGAGACTAGAGATTAGAGATCCGCGGTTCGCGTTTGAGCAAATCGCGCGTTGTTGCGCTGGGATGTTCAGCCAGTATTTTGACGTGGCGCGGATTGTTCAGGTTAGCGGGCGCGTGTCCTTTTTTGACGCGGTTTTGTTGACGCGTAAATTCCAACGCATCGAACAGGAGCGTAATGCCTAGAATGCCGAGCGCTACAGACAACGAACGATTGGCACTGGACAAGGAAAGAAGCTCCATAACAAGCCCGAAGCTAGCGAATATCGCTGTTGGTATCCAAATGGTTGGCGAAAGAGATTCGATCTTGCGAACGGCGACGTGCCCGAACCATACACTGAAGAAAGTAGCAAGCGCTGCAACCACCCCAATGAAATTCATCATGCCTCGACGCTCACCGCGTTATACTCATGGACCATGTCTACAACTGCCTTGACATTATCCACAGGCGTGTGCTGCAAAATGCCATGTCCCAGATTGAAGATATGACCGGGCCTGCCTTCGGCCCGGCGAAGAACGTCATGGACACGTTTCTTGATTTCAGATAGGGGAGCGAATAATGTCACCGGGTCGAGGTTGCCTTGTACAGCGCGATCATAGCCGATGATCTTCCAGCCATCGTCGAGCGGTAATCGCCAATCGAGACCCAGAACGGAACCTCCTGCACGCTTCATGAGCGGCAAGAGCGTGGTAGTGTTCGTCCCAAAATGGATGACCGGCACCTTCATTGCTTCAGCAGCTTTGAGTAGCTTTTGCGAATACGGCAAAACGAATGTTTCATAATCCGACGGGCTGAGGGCTCCAACCCATGAGTCAAAGACCTGTACAGCCTGTGCCCCGGCACGGATTTGCGCCACGAGATAGTCACTGAGAACGCCGGAAAGTTTTTCCATCAAGGCGTGAAAAACTTTAGGCTCGGAATACATCATCGTTTTGGTTTTTAGAAATTCCCGTGTGGAACCACCTTCGATCATATACGAGGCGACTGTAAACGGGGCGCCACAGAAACCGATCAACGGCACGCTACTCAGGGTCCCGCGCAGAATGCGGATCGCATCCATTACATAGCCAAGATCGGATTCAGCATCGAAAGGCTTCATCGCGCGGACGTCATCCAGGGTACGGACCGGTGAGGCAATCACCGGTCCTTCTCCTTTGGCGAACTCCAATCCGAGACCGAGCGGGATCACGGGCAGGAGAATATCCGCAAACAGAATCGCCGCGTCCACACCCAAGGCGCGGACCGGCTGCATCGTCACCTCTGCCGCAATCTCGGGGTGCTGACAGATTTCGATCAGAGAATATCTCTCGCGGATGGCGCGATATTCAGCCATGTAACGTCCTGCCTGGCGCATGAACCAGACCGGCGTAACATCGACCGGCTCACGGCGACAGGCGCGTAAAAAGCGGTCATTCATTTCCATAAAGCGAGAGTCTCCTCGGCGGGATGATAGATGGCTGTATAAACGGGAGTATCTTGCAAGGTGTACCGGCGCGCTTCGGTGTCGCGCAATTCGTTCACGAGATCGGAAAAGCGCGGCAGGTTCTCGGTTTCGTAGACAACAACAAATTCCTGCTCCTGCAAGCCGAAGGAATATAAAAGCAGCTGCTTGATATCTTCGTATTGCTTGCCGATGCGGATATGCTCGTTCATCATCCCTTGACGCACCTCGCGGCTCATCAAATACCAATCGGCTGTTTTAGCAAACGGATACATGACGAGATACTTCATGCGCGTTTCTGCAAAGGGATCGATTTCCTGCGCTGAGCGGGTTTTCGTATATTGTGACGGACGCGTGAAGCCCCACAGTGAATCGATGGGCCGGATCAACTGACGATAAGGTGTGGTCACTTGGGCTACTGTTTCGAAGAAGTTGGATGCATTCTGAGGATCATCCGCTTCAAGCGCACACCACACCAAAAGATCCGCTTTGCTATCCGTGTTCTGAAAGATATCCACGGTACGCGCCGCGGAACATAAGCCTGCCAGCCAATCTTTGTGGAAGGCAGATTTTTCTTCTTTATTTAGCGACCAGTAAGCATCCGTAAATGCATACAACGAAAAATGATTAAGGGTTCGGGGAGTTTGTTCAGGCATATGCTTCTACCTATAAAACTAATTCGCTTGTGGGACATAAATACAAGCGGGATCCGATTCTAAATAATCACCGGTGATGCCATAGGCGCGGCCGCGCTGGCCGCCGCACACATCACGGTACTCGCAGATACCGCAGCGTCCCTTGATTTTATCGGGGGAGCGTAGATCGGTGAACAACTGCGAGTGACGATAGGTATCGAGCACATCATCGGTGCGGACGTTCCCGGCAGTGATCGGCAAAAATCCCGACGGTTGGATGTCGCCAACATGCGAGATGAACAGGAAGCCGTTTCCGTCGTTGACGCCACGGGTTGGGCGATTGAGTCCATCTGCGTATTGGAAGCCTGCACCCTGGAAGGTGACAGGTTTGTCGCTGCCCTGTTCGGCACGTTTGCGCTCGATCGCCACTCGGCGATACATGGGCGCTGCTGTGGACTTAATGTCAAACGGCGCGTTCTTGGACAGATCGTACAGCCAGTTGAAGACGCGCTCATGTTCTTCGGCGGAAATCATATTGCTCGCCTGAGCACGACCGGTCGGCACGAGGAAGAACAATGACCATTGCACGGCACCCACTTCCTGCAGAAAGGGAATCATTTCATCCAGAATGTCCACGTTGTGTTTGGCAACCGTGGTATTGACCTGTACGCTCAAACCGATCGCCTGCGCACGGTGCAAAATATCCATGGTGCGCTGCCATGAGCCCGGCACCTGCCGGAAGCTATCGTGGATTTCGGGGCGTGGCGCATCCAGGGAGAGAGCGATTCGGCGGATCCCTGCATGGCGCGCTTTTTCCAGTCGCTCGGTTGTGGGCAGCGCTGTTGCCGTGGGCGTCAGGGAACAGCGCAGACCCTTTTGCGTGGCATACGCGATCAACTGATACAAATCTCTGCGCATCATT
>DATHUN010000411.1:0-8001 GCA_035462205.1 Anaerolineales bacterium | reverse complement strand
TCGTGGATCAATTCCTTGATCTTGGTGATGAGTTTCTCGCCTTCTACGCGGAACTCTTCGGTGCGAAATTTTTCTGGCATGGTTTTCCTCCAAATCTGAAATTTACTTCTTCTACGTTGAAATCGGACGCAGGTTTCTTAGTCAAACCATTCTTCCCCAAGCGGCGGCCACTCGTCGGATTGGTCGGCGCGATCCTTCCAGTTCTCTTTCCCGCTCCATTCCTCTATCTGAATGGCATAGACAGACGTCCGCGCCAGTTCTTTGTCAGTGATCTGGCGAAATTCTTTGCCCGCCGTCATCGTAGGAAAATATTTGTTGATCAGCCCGTATAAAACTCGACGTGCTTCCTCCGGTTTGTAGATCAGGCGCGCCCTGCCGAAAATAACCACACTGCGAAATTGAAGCGAGAATTCCAGCGCCACATTAGATGGGAGCATCTTCCCCAGCTCGCTCGCCTCAAAACAGAGCTCGGGATTCGCCTCGATATTCGAGCGGATTCTACCCGCCAGGTTCGAATGAAAGACGATCTGGTGATTCTGCTCGTCGAACCAGAAGGTGCTCGGATTGAGGAATGGCTTGTTATCCCGCGCCGAGGCGATGTGTCCAACGCGCGCTTCGCGCAGAAAAGAACGAATCCATTGCTCATCACGACGATATTCAGGCAGTCGTTGGAATGCCGTTGGAGATTGGTTGGTATAGTCACGGGGCATGTTATCGCAAGGCTCGCTTATAAATTTGCAGCTGCAACAGGACGGTGATCGCGCCAACGATGATGGAGACCACCCATTGTGGGAGTGTGATCTGTCCGGAGAATGCCTGTTGCAGAAAAAAGACTCCCGCCCCAAACATCAACCCGCCAATCAACGCCACTTCTACCGCTTGGTAGTAAGAGACACTGTTTCTCTTATATTTGTTGGGAAGGGTGCTGGTCTTCCAGCGAAAGGCTTTTCCCAGCTCGGGGTGCTGCTGGGTCGCAAAATCCTTAATCTGGTTCATTGCCAGCATGGACTCATACCAGGATGCCCGCAGGCGCGCCAGCTGCATGATGGTAGAGACTCCCAGCAGAGTCAACAAGATAAATAATCCACCGAACATAATGCTGATCGTGGGCGCCAGGGTCTCGTTGTTGAAAAGCTGTGTGCCGAACAGCGCTGCCAACAGGGAGCCTACGGCAATCAAATAAAAAGACGATACCCGGGCGCGGTCTTCATTTGCCTGATTGGCGGTCTGGGCGATGTAATCATATTCCGAGGCGAGCAGTTCATCCAGTTCAATTGGAGGCGGTGAAGTTTTAGGCATGGAAATTACACCTGTGGGTATTCAATTCTGATTCCGTGTTCGCTGTCGCCTGGAAGTATAGCAGATGTTCCAAAACAAAAGAGTCTCACAGGGAGACTCTTTCAATCGCATACGTTCTGGGCTACGCTCAACGCCGCTAAGCATCAAATGCCCATTCACCCTGACGCATAACAGGTTCATGCGTCCCATCTTCTAGGATGCCGTCAATATCCATCTGTGAGGAACCGATCATGAAGTCGACGTGGTTGAGGCTGGTATTGCCTCCGGCAACGTTGAACTCCTCATCGGTAAGTTCCTCGCCGCCGGTAAGAGTGAAGCGATACGCTCGTCCGATGGCAATGTGACAGGAAGCATTTTCGTCATAAAGTGTGTTGTAGAAAAGATGTCCACGCTGAGCGATCGGGGAGCTGGCAGGAACCAGTGCCACTTCGCCGAGTCGCGTCGATCCTTCATCAGTACTGACCAGCTTTTGCAGAACAGCTTCATTCTTTCTCGCATTGACCTTGACGATGCGACCATTCTCGAAGGTGACGCTGAAATCCTCGATCAAACTGCCGCCATAGCTGAGGGGAAAGGTAGCTGCCACGGTGCCGTCCGCGCGGTGACGATCGGGCAGGGTGAAGATTTCCTCGGTGGGCATGTTCGCGGTGAAGACCACTCCGTTTTGGGCGAGAGATTGTGCACTGATCCACTTGTGTCCACGGGGTAAGCCAACGGTCAGGTTGGTCTGATCCGATTGATAATGCAATGCAGAATACTTTTTCGCCTGGAGATAATCGCCGCGTTTGCGGAGATTCTTGATGTGCTGCTCCCACGCAGCGATCGGATCTGGCTGCGTGGCACGGGTGATCTCAAAGATCTCCTGCCACAGTTTTTCTTCCGCCTCCCGTTCTGGGAGATCCGGGAAGATTTTTCGTGCCCAGGCAGGTGCCCCGGCCGCGACGACACACCAATTCGCGGCGTTACTGCTCAAGGGAACGCTGACTTCTTGAAAATTTTGGAGATGAGTTTTCTGCAGCATCCCAACGCGTTCTGGATCCAGCCCGCGGTAGACATCCGGGTCGTTGGCATGAATGGACAATAGTGC
Organism: Anaerolineales bacterium; assembly: GCA_035462205.1. Lineage (GTDB taxonomy): Bacteria > Chloroflexota > Anaerolineae > Anaerolineales > Villigracilaceae > Defluviilinea. Next base: position 5,615 of record DATHUN010000411.1, on the reverse strand, counting down.
ATCGCCGTTACTGATCATATCGACGAGGCCCTTGATGTGCCAGGTCGGGTATTCATTGAAGGAATCGGCAGGTGCTTGCTGCAAACGAATGCGCAACATCTCTTCGTCTCCCCAGATCACTTCCACATAACGTGCGCCGGCCTCATAAGCCGCTCTTGCGACCGCATGGACTAACGGTCGACTAGCGGGTGTTACGCCGCGTGAAATGGAATTATTGATGATCAAACGCTGCCCGGCCCGTAAATTCAAACCTACTTTAACAATTGCTTCTGCATACTTTCGGAGTAGTTCTTCGTGTTGTTCCACCAGTGACATAACTAGTGCCTCCGCACAATTTTTCACAAGTATAGCACGTGCTCATAGGCGTAGGCACTGGCGTTGAGTATTCTGTTCGCCGCGTACTGTGCGGTTGCCAAATTCGGAGTGTTCTCTTTGGCATATTGGTATGTTTGGTTGCGTGGATATTCCCAGAAATAAGAGCGACCCACGGTCGCTCTTAGCTAGTCTGTAATTTTAATTCCGTCCCCACTACTTTTTCTTCGTCACCGGTCGGGCTGCTCAGCGGCAGGATCACGTGGAACTTGCTTCCTGGGAAGTTGACCTCATCATAGCCGGTGCTCTCCACCCAGATGCGCCCTCCATGCGCTTCGACAATGCCTTTGGAAAGCGCTAATCCAAGACCTGCGCCGCTGCCTTTAAAGCGCGTTTTGCTGGTGGAATGTTTCGCAAGTTCCCCGGGTTGGTAAAATTTGCTAAAAATAATATCACGCGTCGACGGGTCCACGCCTACGCCCGTATCACTGACCACGACTTCGATGCCACCGTTGGGCAATTCAGTATTGTGGGGAGGTAGAGCCCGCGCCGCAATGGTGATCCTGCCATCGTTGGGGGTAAATTTGATTGCGTTCGTCAGCAAGTGCAGGAAAAGTTTCTTGAGCAGATGCGGATCGGCTTTTGCCAGTGGCAGCGCTGGGATGTTAATGACTAGCATCTGATTGCGTTCTTTGATGGAATTCTCCAGATTATCGCTGACCTCTTTGATGAGCATTGCCGTATCCACAGCGACGAGATGCAGCTGCCGGGTACGTGTGTTGATCTGGGCGATGTCGAACATCGAGTCCATGATCTCGTGCAGGCGCTTTGTGCCCTTAGAGATGCCTTTCAGCATTTGATGCGCGTTCGGAGGAAGAGTTTGGTCCTCAATCAGCATTTCGGTGTAGCCGATCATCGTGGTGAGCGGTGTGCGAAGCTCATGCGACGCAATGCTGATGAAATCGGACTTGGTTTGGTCGAGTCGTTCGAGGTCACGGTTGGCTTTGTCGAGATCGCGATAGGCTTGTCGCAGCTCGGTGTTGAGCTGGACCAGGTTTTCGACGAGACGCGCGTTCTCGAGCGCCACCGCCGTCTGGTTGGCAAGAGCGGAGAGCGTCACCAGGTCCTCAGCCGAATAGCGATTGCCGCTGATCTTCGACCCGAGGGCGAGCATGCCAATCCATTCCCGCTTCGAGAAAATTGGCAAATAGACTTCCGATTCGAGCTCGTTGAACCACTCGCGCTCTTCATCCGATACCGATCGAAATGAAGGGAGGAGATCCAGATCATATTGTAAAAGCGGACGCATTTCCCCGGTCAACTGCCGGACGATAGGATGATCATTCGGAAGCGATAACACTTTAAGCTGACGCTCGCCCGGGTTGCGGACCGCGCGCAGCTGGTAGGATTTCTGTCCATCGACCATAAGCTCAGAATCGATCAAGAACAAAAAGCCGCGCGTGACATCCATCGCCTCGATGATGAGCCCGACCGCCACGTTTGCCAGTCGCTGCATATCAAGGATGTTACTGATCTGTTCACTGTAGGCGTGCAAGGTTTTGCTAGGATGAAATTCCTGGATGTTGAGCCAGCGGTTCACCCAGCGCCGTACAAGGGAGAGGAGCGGGGTAAAAATGAAGGAGAGCAGAAGGGCAATCCCCGCACCCACCAATAACGGATTGAAGTTGGGCTGCGCCTTGAAGACGGTCTGCGAGGCAGAGAAGCCCGCCACATAAAACCCGACGATGACCAACGTTGTGATGATATAGATGACGACACGGTTGGCAACTTCACGAAGATCACGCGGATCATGGGTGACTACAATAAAGGTAGCTAATCCCGCCGCGGCGAGCCGTATAGGATTTCCTGGCACCGGCCAGCCCACCATGATCAAAACATCATTGATCGCAATCAGCAGGAATACAGGCGTCCAGTAGTTGAGGCGGTTACGCAAAAGGGGCTGGCGTGAATTTCGATGCGCAGATCGTACGCTGAAAAATCCACCCAGCATAAAGACAAGCCAGCCAATGATCGCCCAGGTCGGAGCAAGTCGTTCACGCGTCAGCACAAGTGCACCGCTTTGCCAGATCACATCGTCAAATCGAAAGATGTTCGAAAAGATGGCAACAAAACCCAGCAGCCAGAAAAAGCCGACGCCCAGCCACGTGCTGATATCCCGGCGGATAAAGGAAACGACCACAAGGGTCAAAATAATGGAGAGCAGCAGGGCTCCGTACGCTTGAAAGTCGTCGGCGATTTGTCTGGAGGCGATATAAAGCTGACCACCGCGCCAGAAACCTTCCCCCAGCTCCAACAGCAACGCGGTCACCACATAGACACTAAGGATCGTGGCAGCCATTTCCTGCCCGACATGTCGCTTGAACAAGGTCACGAGCAACGCCAGATAGGCTATGGCGAGCACAAAGTGCAAAATCAGAGTGAGCAACTGCGCTGACATCGCAGCAAAGTATACTCGAAATCAATTTTGCCCTGTCGTGTACATATGTAAACTTGAATTTATGGTAAGGTTTTCTTACTGAAATAATAGCTATCGGTTATCATTATCCCGTACCCAGCACAAAATTCTTTATTGCTCGAGCTGCCAACAGTGAAAACCAAGGATTACGATGCTTATCACAAAATCCTCCCGCGATACTTATCAGTTTAGTTCAGATTTCTTCCATCCGGATGGCGGTGTGACTTTTACTGACTTCGCCTCAGCTCGCAGGTTTGCGACCGAAATGTCGGCGCATCGGACGGAGCCGGTGCCGGCTTCCGATATCTATGCTATGCAGCTGATCGACGAGGCGCTGCGCCAGCTTGTGCGGCACTATGCTCCGCCGACGATCATGAACAGCGCGGTCTCTTTCGTGGAAACAAGAGTCGGCCCGGATTCGGTGGAAGCCACCCGCGGCAAATTCATTTCTGAGTTTCCCCCCGATAACGTTTATCGCGGTGAGCTGAAACCCGAGGAATATCTCAAAAAGCTGCTGGCTTCGCTCGAAAAGAATGGCCGTGTGGTCACGATGGAGGAATTATTATTTGTCTATCTCCATAACACCAACCCGGCCGTCAACCAATTGCTGGAGCTGGTCGATGATAAGCCACTTGGACCCACTGCATACAAAAACCTGATCACCGCACTGGATTCTTTCTTTACACAACTGGCAAAAGATAATCCGGAAATTCAAGGTTCTAGGGAATCGCTATTTGAAATTTTACGCGCCCCGGCGGAAGCCTCTCCTTACTCCTTGGAGGGGCAGCTGCAATTTATCATCGATAAGTGGAGACATCTCCTCGATGATAAGTTCATTGCCCGCATCGTGCGCGGCATGGACTTCTTGCGCGAAGAAGCTATTCGCCAGAATCTTGCTCACGGCGACTTCAAGCCTGAAGTTCCCGTACAAACCTACGGTGGCGGCGAATATCAAGAATACGAGCATTACAGTCCCGACAAGGAATGGATGCCGCGCCTGGTCTTGATCGCCAAGAACTCGTACGTCTGGCTCGAGCAACTCTCGCGAAAATACGGCCGTTGGATCAAAACTCTCGATCAAATTCCCGATGAAGAACTGGATATTCTCCGCGACCGCGGCTTTACCGGTCTGTGGCTGATCGGCTTGTGGGAGCGTTCGCGCGCTTCCCAACGCATCAAGCAGCGTATGGGCGACCCGGACGCGGTCGCTTCGGCATATTCGCTCTACTCATATGATATTGCCGAAGACCTCGGTGGCTGGGGCGCTTTGGAAAATTTGCGCTCGCGTGCCTGGCAGCGCGGTATTCGCCTCTCGGCGGATATGGTCCCCAATCATATGGGCATTGACTCGCAGTGGGTCATCGAGCATCCCGATTGGTTCCTGTCTTTGCCATATTCCCCGTATCCTTCCTACACCTTTCACTCGGAAAATCTTTCTGATCACCCGCGTATCGGTATTTATCTGGAAGATCACTACTACACTAAATCAGACGCAGCCGTCGTCTTCCAGCGCCGCGACCACCAGACCGGGGATGTTCGTTATGTCTATCATGGCAACGATGGCACATCCTTCCCATGGAATGACACTGCCCAATTGGATTATCTGAAAGCAGAAGTACGTGAGGCAGTCATTCAGACGATTTTGCATGTTGCTCGAAATTTCCCTGTAATTCGCTTTGACGCGGCGATGACCCTCGCAAAGAAACACATCCAGCGCCTGTGGTTCCCCGAACCGGGTGCAGGCGGGGCGATTCCATCCCGCTCCGAGCATGGCATGACCCGGGCGCAGTTCGATGCAGCCATCCCGAACGAATTCTGGCGCGAAGTGGTGGACCGCGTCGCGGCCGAAGTGCCGGATACATTGCTTCTCGCCGAAGCGTTCTGGCTGCTGGAGGGCTATTTCGTCCGTACGCTCGGAATGCACCGTGTGTACAACTCGGCATTTATGCACATGTTGCGTGATGAAGATAACGAAAAGTATCGTCTGGCGATCAAGAACACGCTCGAGTTTGATCCTCAGATCCTCAAGCGCTATGTCAACTTTATGAGCAACCCCGATGTGAAAACTGCAATCGAGCAGTTTGGTAATGGCGACAAATATTTCGGTGTGGCGACAGTCTTATCCACTTTGCCAGGTCTGCCCATGTTCGGTCACGGTCAAGTGGAGGGCTACCGTGAAAAATACGGGATGGAATTCCGCAAACCCAAATGGGACGAGATTCCCGACGCCGGCCTGATTGCCGGGCATGCTTGGAAGATCTTCCCGATTCTTCACCGCCGCTACCTGTTTGCGGACGTGGAGAATTTCCTGCTCTACGACTTTTATCGCACAGATGGTAGTGTGGACGAGAATGTCTTCGCTTACTCGAATGTCCACGGCGACGAACGCGGCATCGTCGTCTATCACAACCGCTTCGCTGACACGAAAGGTTGGATCAAAATCTCGGCTGCCTACCTCGATAAGAATATGGGCGACCTACGCCAGAAATCCCTGGCGGAAGGACTCGGTTTACCATTTGAGGGATATGTGATCTTTAAAGATGACGTGACACACTTGGAATATATTCGCTCCTGCGAAGAGCTGTGGCAGAAGGGCTTGTATCTCGATCTGCATGCCTACCAGCATCATGTCTTTATGGATTGGCGCTTTGTCGACGATCCGAATTGGGAGAAGGTAAACCGCGATTTGAACGGCGCAGGCGTCGAGTCGATGCAAGCAAAGTGGGAGGCGATGTTTGGCACCAAGGAAGAAATTGTGGGGCTGGTTAAGGTCAGGAAACCGCGTAAGAAACTGGTAGCGAAGGAAGTTGCTAAAAAGAAATCTCCG
>DATHUN010000410.1:0-7110 GCA_035462205.1 Anaerolineales bacterium | reverse complement strand
CCCCTTTAGACAGGGGAGTCTTATTGTAGTGTTGCCTACACTGTTGATGACAAATTCCTGTGTAGGAGAATTCGACTATGTTTCGCAAACTGCTTCTCTATTGCGGCATCGTGGCGCCGATTTTGTACATGCTGACAGTCATTATCAGTGCCGCGCTGCGTAATGACTACAGCCACATCGTCAATGCCATCAGCGAACTAATCTCGAACGGCGCGCCGAATAAAGCTGTTCTCGACGTTATCTTCAATATTTACAACGCCCTGCTACTGGCATTTACAATTGGCGGATACATCGCTTTGCGAACGGCGCCTCGTCTCTGCCAACTTGCGATGGGGATTTTCATCAGCATTCAAATCCTGTCCTTCTCCTGGGGCTTTTTCCCAATGGACCCGCTCGGGGCACCGGTAACCTTTGCCGGAACGATACATAACGTATTGGGAGGCGTGGTCGCCTTCGCCACCATTCTGATACCGCTTTGCATGGGACTCGGCTTGCGTGGGGTCGCTGGATTTCAAATGTACGTTCCGTACGCTTTCGTCTCTTCGGCGATCATCTTTATTTCTAGCTTGACGGGTGTGATCCTCTCTGCGCAGGGAATTCATTTATTTGGCTTATTCGAGCGGATCACGATCGGCACCTACGAAGTATGGATTTTGGTCACCAGCTGGAATCTGCTGAAGAAGATGCAGGTCAGTAATTTCAACCATTCCGTACAAAAGATATGGCTACTGGAGCGAGCATGAACACCATGAATCCAATCTCTAAATCAGCCAATTCCCCTAAACAGGCAGTTCGTCCGAGCAAGCTGATGATGAAGCTGTTTACGATCCTCGGACAAATTCTGGCGTTACTCATTGCCCTTGTATTGTGTCTGCCGATTGTATTGCTGCCTCTTTCGACATCTGTACCTGCCTGGATTTGGATTCCGCTTGCGATTGCAGATCTTGCCTTGATCGCCCTCCAATTCTGCCTACACCCCATCTGGCGTGGCATCGCATTTGGGCTCGGCGGAATCATTCTGGTTGGTCTCCTGGGGATCACAGTCTCACAAACATACACAAAAACACCTCCGATTACTGATGCACAAGGCAATCTGATTCCTGGCAGTATTGCCACGCTCGAAAAAATCAATTTGAACGGTAGCGAACAATGGATTTCCATCCGCGGCCGGAATAGGAACAATCCGATCTTGCTCTTCCTGGCCGGCGGACCCGGCGGCAGTCAGCTGGTGACAGAGCGACGTGCCCTGAGTGAACTGGAAAATTACTTTGTGGTCGTTAACTGGGAACAGCCCGGAGCGGGCAAATCCTTCGACGCGGTGGATCGTGCCTCGTTGACCCCCGAGCGTTATATCTCCGACGGGATCGGGCTGGTTGAATATTTGCGCGAACGCTTCGACGAAGAGAAAGTATATTTGCTCGGCGAGTCGTGGGGCAGCGCAGTCGGCGTCTGGATGGTGCAGCGCAACCCGGAGTATTTTCATGCGTTCATCGGCACCGGACAGATGGTCGCATTCCTGGAAAATGACCAGATGTGCTATGACTTTGTTTTGAAGTTGATGCAAGCACAGGGGTATTTGGAAAAGGTGGAAAAACTCAAGAAACAAGGACCGCCGCCCTATTATGGCAAAGGCGTGGCGATGAAGGAAGTTGCCTTCTTGATGGAAACGTTCAATTACATGAACGCCGATCCCGCTATTGCCGATGATGGATTCAATACGTTCCAGGATCTTGCTGGCTCGGAATATAGCTTGTACGATAAGGTTAACTGGTTCCGCGGCGCCCTTGAAACCATGGATGCGGTTTATCCTCAACTGTGGAATGTAGACTTCCGCGAACAGGCAACACAGTTCGAAGTGCCAGTCTACTTTCTGTTGGGTAAGCATGATGTTAACGCACCGCCGGTATTGGCAGAACAATACTTTGAGATCCTGAACGCGCCTCATAAGGAATTGATCTGGTTCGAACATTCGGGACATAACCCGTGGGTCACCGAATCGGCCGAATTCGCCGATGTGATCGTAAACAAAATACTTCCTGAAACTTATTCAACAAACGACTAACCAGGAAAGGGATTTTCCAATGAACAAGAACTTGAAAACCACACGGCCTGCGCTCGCATCTCCCTGGATCTTCTTCATCGCAGCTTTTCTATGGACCTGGCTCTTTTGGGGCGTGGCAATTCTTACGGGTGGCAGCCTGGAAACCGCTGCCGGAGGTATCCCGCTGCTGCTCGGGGTGATCGGACCGATGGTGATGGGCATTACCTTCACCTACCTAACTCGGGATGCCGAAGGTCGGCGCGATTACTGGAAGCGTATCATCGATTTCAAGCGTATCCACTGGCAGTGGTATCTGGTCATCGTTCTATTCGTGCCGGTTTTGAATCTTGTCAGTGCCCTACTGGATAGGGCGAGCGGAGGCACAGGCGCAACCTGGGGAGAAGCAGCGAAAAGTTTCCTGAGCAATCCCTTATCCGTTATTCCTTCCATTCTATTTTCGTCTCTGATCCCATTCATCGAGGAACTCGGCTGGCGCGGCTACGTGCTCGACCGGCTACAGGAAAAACAAAGTGCATTGAAATCGAGTCTGATGCTGGGCGTGATCTGGTCGGTCTGGCACCTGCCAATGTTCTTCATACAGGGATCCTATCAGGCTGGCCTGGGTGTGGGCACATGGGCATTCTGGTTGTTCATGATTGGCATTGTTCCTTTGAATCTGCCGTTCACCTGGATTTACAACAATACGGGTCGCAGCACGCTGGCTGTGATCCTCTTTCATTCCATGGTCAACTTTACCGGCGAGGTGATTGCACTGAGCGAAGGGGCAGATACCTATTCGATCGCGTTGTGGTTCGTCGCAGCGGCAGCGATTACCTTGCTGTGGGGTGCGAAAACACTTAAGCACGGCAAGGTGGCTGTCGCATGACGATCGCTCTATATTTCTTCCCTTCGAGATAAGATGTGCTCGAATACACTATCCGAGTGGACAGTGAAAACTCCCCTTTCGACAGGGGAGTTTTTATGTTCTCCGTTCTATCATCCATGCAGAAAGGAGTAGAACCCATGAAAGCAATTTCTCAACCGTCTGTTGTTTCCCCGAGCATTCTCGTTTTGGCTTTACTCTTTGGGGCTGTCGTCTTCATTGGCTACACCGGCAAAAAAATGCCGCTGCTCACAAACGTCCGCGTCGATATTGTTCTGCTCGCCGTGATCGGCATGGCGATTTGCTCCCAGGGCGGCATCGGACGCATCGCCGCCACGGGACAGTGGACTCATCCACAGGCAATCCTTGGCTATATTCTAGGCGGATTGATCCTGCTCATCACACTGGCTGTATTCGTCGGTTGGAAACTTCCCTATATTCAAACTGAACAGCAGGCGTTACTGGCTGTTGCCTTTTTGGCATGCCTCAAGGTTGCAAACGCTGTTACACATTATCTGATTTCTCGTGGTTGATCTCTCAGGGTCGGTCCGCGTTGTGACAAGCCCTAATTCTTTTCAGAACAAAGATGAGTAACACAAGCGCCTATATACAAAAGCTGCTGCAATCGAATCCACTGCGTGAGCCTTTGCTCCGCGAGATCATTCAAGAGCTGAACCTCCCTATGGGTAGTAACGGCCTCGATGCCGGGTGTGGCATCGGTTTGTAGACCATACTTTTGCTCGAAGCAATCGGCACGCGAGGTCATGTCACTGGACTCGACATCCTCCCAGACCTACTTGCCTATGGAAGCAAGATCGTGGAAGAGTCAGGTCTCGCCAATTGGATCACGTTTCGCGAGGGGAATATCGCTTGCTTTCCCTTCACAGATGGTACATTCGATTGGATCTGGAGTGCCGATTGTATCGGTTATCCGGCTGGAGAACTGCAACCTGTATTGCAGGAATCGATTCAAGTGATCAAGCCGGGATGCAGTATTTTCGTGCTCGGCTGGTCCTCCCAGCAGTTGCTCCCTGGCTATCCCCTGCTCGAGGCGCGTTTGAATGGGACCTGCTCAGGGTATCTTCCCTTCCTGAGCGACAAGCCCCCGGAATCGAATTTCATGTGCGCCTTACGTGCGTTCCGCGATGCAGGATTGCAAAATGTCAAAGCCCGGACATATCTCTGGAATATCCAGGCGCCCTTGAAAGACGACATGCGAACCGCTATTATTTCTTTGTTTGATATGCTCTGGGGAACTCCGCAACCGGGCGTGTCCCCTCAGGATTGGGCCGAATATCAGCGCTTATGCAATCCTGAGTCAGTGGATTTTATTTTGAATGTTCCTGGTTACTATGCTTTTTATACCTGTACGTTATTTCAAGGTACGGTGGCATGATGACTGTACTTAGGCTTTCCAACAAAGCACGTACGCAAACGATCCTGCGTGCGCTCGCCGCCCCGCTGCTGATGAGCGGCTTTCTCTTTTCGTCGCTGGAATTATTGGGAAGCGCCGGTACATACTATCCTGAATGATCATCCTATGAGGAGGTATTCATGACATCAGTCATTTCCCAGCTTGGGCTCAAACCGGATGCATTGCGCGGCGAGACCGTCATCGTCACCGGCGCGGGCGGTGGAATTGGCTACCAGGCGGCGCGGTCCCTGCTCTGGTTGGGCGCCAACGTCGTCATTGCTGAGATTAATCACACGAACGGACGAAAAGCCGAGCGCGCCCTGGAGGAAGAGTTCGGCAAAGATCGAGTGCTGTTTGTCCACACGGACGTAGGCGATGAGCAGAGCGTCAATAATCTGTATCAGCTTTCGATCCTGGCGTTTGGCAAAGTAGACGCGGTGCTCAACAACGCCACGATCGCTGTGCTTGGCCAAGTGAAAGATGTAGCGATCGAGGACTGGGATAAAAGCTATCACGTTAATTTACGCGGACCGGTATTGATGGCAAAGATATTCCTGCCCGATATGATCCAACGTGATCATGGCATGTTCGCCTGCGTCTCCTCTGCCGGGACAGCTTTTCTCGGCGGTTATGAGACATTCAAAGCCGCGCAGGTACATCTTGCCAACACACTGGATGCCGAGCTCGAAGGGACGAATGTGATCGCGTATACGATAGGTCCCGGACTGGTGCCGACCGAAACCGCCTCGAGCGCGGTGGCACAGCTCGCCCCACAAATGGGCATGAGCGTGGAGCAATTCTTTGAGATGAATAAGGGCGCTGTCCTTTCGGTGGAAGAAGCCGGTGCGGGATTTGCCCTATCCATTTTATACGCCCAGAAATTCCGCGGGCAGGAGATCTCGTCCATTCAGGCGCTCAAGGCCGCGAATATCAATTTCGGCTCCTCCGCTGCGGAGGACGAACCAGCCCCGATGAACGCTGACAAACGCCAGCAGGCCCAGGCATTGTGTGAAGCGGTCTACGTCACATTGCAGGAACAGTCCGAGGGATGGAAGAGTCGCTCGCTGTTCGAGCGGCAGTGGGTCATCCGTGATTTCAAGAAAATGGCCGGCATGCCCGTCGAAGAATGGCTGTTGATCCTTGGACGTCTAAACGAAGACTTGCAGGGTCAAAACCCGGTAACGCCTCCAGCACTGGACAAACTGGCGGGGTATTACGAGCACCTCGCCGACCTCGCCAAGGGATATGAAAAGAACCAAATTAAATTGCAGGAAAATCTCAAGCATGTCTACAGCTGGCGGAACGAGGTGCAGGAGCTCGCCAAGATTCTGCACTCCGCCAATTGAGCTGGATTAGACGATAAGAGACTCCCGCATCGGGAGTCTTTTTATTTGTCACCCTGCTGGTAGAGATGCTTCGTCGACAAACATCCTTCAGCAGGAGATACCAACGAGACGAATTCTGCTTCTCCCTCGTTAAGACACAATAATTCAGGAGGTGCTATGGCTGCAATGCGAGTGCTAATCACAGGAATCAATGGAAACATTGGGACGACTCTTTATGAGGCGCTCAAAAATACGTATGACGTCTATGGGCTGGACCAGGAAGGTGATTTCTCGGACCGGGTAGTTTCGGCGGATATTTCAAACTATCATGAACTGGCGGGCGTGATCCAAAAGTTCAGCCCACTGGACGCAATCATCCACCTGGCAGGTAATCCCAACGTGGACGCGACTTGGGAGGAAGTTTTAAAGGCAAATATTGTCGGCACGCGCAATATCTTTGAAGCGGCGCGTGAGTTTGAGGTGCGCCGGGTGGTCTTCGCCAGCTCCAACCATGTGACCGGAGCCTACGAAGGCTTTGGAGAGGATATGCACCTGCATAAACAACATGAGCCGCTTAAGATATCTCCTCATATGCCGATCCGCCCGGATAGCGACTACGGTGTCAGCAAAGCCTGCGGGGAGGCGATTGCCCGATATTACTGTGCCCGCTTTGGTGTCGAAGCGATCTGCCTGCGCATCGGCGTGGTGTTACCGGACGACGACCCAACCAAGAGTATGCATAATCGGAAGATCTGGCTCAGTCACCGTGACATGGTGCAGCTTGTGGAAAAGAGCCTGACGTCGAACGTTGTCTTCGGAATTTATTATGGGGTTTCCAAGAATAAAGGCGCTTTCTGGGATATCGCAAATGCGCGCGATGAACTCGGCTATGAGCCTGTGGACGACGGCTTGGCAATTCCTCGCTAGATGCAGATTTCAATATCCAAGACGCCCTATCCTCTCGGATAGTGAAAACTCCCCTGGTGACAGGGGAGTTTTCTTGTCCGCGAATCTATAATGCGAATCGAAGAAAGGAGGCTGCCACGTTTGAAAACCCGATGAACCCGCTACAAAATGCTCGCATCCTGGACGAGCATTGTTGTGAAAATTTGTATGCGTACCATTACAACATGGCGCTCAAACAGTTTAGAGCAGAGCTCCTTAAGGGAAAATTCTTTCGCCTGCAACAAAAGGCTCTACACCGGAATCCCCTGCTCTATGATTGGAGCACTGTGAAGTCTGGTTTACACATGCATGGAAGCCGCTACTCTGGCATAAAAGTCGTGCGCATCGATTCCATCATTGGTTCGGAAGGCAAAACAGCAGACTTTGATTTGCGTTTTCATCCGCTCAGCGAATCGGGGCGTGAGCGCTGGGTCAATATGGCAATTGCCTATCTCTCGCGAACACCGTTGCCGCCCGTCCAGTTGCTCGAGATCGGCGGCGT
>DATHUN010000409.1:0-17880 GCA_035462205.1 Anaerolineales bacterium | reverse complement strand
AGCATGCCTCCTTTCTGGAGCTCAAGCCCGCATCTGCTTTACCCGCCGACCTCCAGGCGGACGTGGAGGAAGTGTCCCTGTGGGATGCGCAATACACACTGATGCGCGAAGAAGTGGACATGGACTCACTTAAGGATCGCGCGCTGTATGACCTACGTATGAAGCGCAATACCTTCGCTGCCCTCGCTGCGCTTGAATGGATGCAGACTCACAAGCCCGATGTTGTCCTCATCCCGAATGGCTTGATCCTCGAAATGGGAATTGTCTTCCGCGTGGCGCGCTATCTCCACATTCCCGCCATGACCTTTGAGTTCAACGACCAGCGCGAACAGATTTGGCTGGCGCAGAACACATCCATTATGCGACAGGACACGGATTATCTTGTTCGGGACCGTTGCAGTCTCCCGATGACAGATGAGATGTATGAGCGCCTCGCCGATCTTGAAAATGCGCGTCGTGGCGCTCGCGTCTGGGGGAAATCAAAACGTTTATGGCAGTATGTCTCGGCGCAGGGAGCGGAGCAAACGCGTAAGGCTTTAGGTTTGGATAATCACCCCGTTATCCTGCTTGCTGCGAATGTGCTCGGTGACAGCCTCACGCTTGGTCGAAACATCTTCGCTGCGTCGATGAGCGAATGGATCACGAAGACTGTCCACTACTTTGCTAAACGGACCGATGTGCAGCTGGTAGTGCGCGTTCATCCGGGTGAAAAGATCGTCCCGCAGGCCAAATCGATGGGAACAGTAGTGCGAGAGGCACTGCCGGAAATTCCCAGCCATATTCATGTCATTGGCGCGCTGGATAATGTCAACACATACGATCTGATCGAGATCGCCGCCCTGGGTCTGGCGTATACGACTACCGTCGGCGTCGAAACGGCGATGAACGGCATCCCGGTCATTTCCTGTGGCGAGACACATTATCGCGGCCGCGGTTTCACCATGGACCCCAATTCCTGGGAAGAATATTTTGCCACGCTCGAGAAAGTATTATCTGATCTACCTGCCTACCGCTTGACCGAAGAGCAGACTGCCAAGGCATGGAATTATGCCTATCGATTCTTTTTTGAATATCCGCATCCGTTCCCGTGGCGCTTGATGAACTTCTGGGATGATTTGGAAGTTTGGCCTGTGGAAAAGGTTTTGAGCGCAGAAGGCATGGCACAGTTTGGCAATACATTCAAATTCCTGGTCGGCGAACCGTTTACATGGAAATAATTTATCTGTAGGGGACAGCAACTGCCGTCCCTCCCAAACACATATGGAAAACACCAAACAACAAGTGCGCGAGTTTTATGACCAGATTGGCTGGTCGCAGGTCGGTGACGGGTTGTACCAGAACGCCCGCTATGAGGACCTGCGGCCCGTTTCGCGCGAATACATCCATAACTGTCATATGCGTGTGAAACGACATCTCGTGCCGAAGGGCGATATCCTGCTGGACGCGGGCTCTGGTCCCGTGCAATGGCCCGAGTATTTGACTTATTCTGAGGGTTATCGTTACCGCCTGTGCGCAGATATTTCTATTACCGCTCTCAAGGAGGCGCGCACCCGTCTCGGCGATAAAGGATTATTTGTCGTCGCGGATATTGCCAATCTGCCCTTTAGGCCGGATGTGTTCGATGGTGTTGTCTCTATGCATACGATCCATCATCTTCCCGTTAGCGAGCACAAACGCGCTTATCTGGAATTGAACCGTGTCTTGAAACCAGGCAAATCGGCGGTGGTGATTAACGGCTGGCACAATCCGCTTTTGATGCGGATGGCGGAGCCATTGATCGGTCTGGCTCGTCTCCTCAGCGGGCGCTCTGCTAAAAAGAAGAAAAATTGGATTGAGGGAGAAGAACCGGCGGGCACGTTTGTCGAAAAGATGACGCCGCGCTGGCTGAAGAAGGAACTGAACGGCGAAGTGAAATATCAGATCTTCCCGTGGCGAAGTTTGAGTCCGCGTTTCATGCGCTGGTTCGTTCGTCCGCAGTTTGGCGGCAAAGCCTATTTGCGGTTGGTGTACTGGCTGGAAGAACACTTGCCGCACTTTTTCGGTGAGAACGGACAATATCCATTGATCGTGATCAAAAAGTAAAGAGTGGAGACTGGAGGTTCAAATGGTATCCAAGTTTACTGACCAGCAATATTTGAAGACCGATCAATATAAGGACTCATCCAACCTGGATGCGCGGGTTGCGATTCACCAGCGCTTTAGTACGAATCCATATTGCTGGTTTCGCTGGATATTTGACACACTCCTCAAATTACCGTCCAGCGCACGGATTCTGGAACTGGGATGTGGTCACGGTCTGTTATGGAAGGAAAATGTTGACAGAATTCCCAGCGGATGGATGATTACCCTCAGCGATCTTTCCCCGGGGATGCTCGACGCAGCCTGGCGCAATCTGGTCGTCAGCGGACGTGCCTTCCAATTCAAGGAGATCGACGCGCAATCCATTCCAATTCAAGACGAGACCTTCGACGCGGTCATCGCCAATCATATGCTCTATCACGTTCCTGACCGCTCCAAAGCGCTCATGGAAATCAAACGCGTGTTGAAACTGGGTGGACACATATTCGCAACGACCGTGGGCAAACAACATATGAAGGAAATGAATGCATGGCTGGAGCGCGTCAGCCAAGGAAGTTACGTCAGTAAGGCTACCATCGCCTTCACTCTGGAAAACGGATTGGAACAAATACAGCCCTATTTCTCAAACGTGAGCGCTTCGCGATACGCAGATCAACTGCGTGTGACGGAACTAGCGCCGCTGATTGATTACATTCATTCGATGGTTTCTCTTGCCGATTTGCAGCAAGAAGAATTAAGACAGTTGAAACGGGAATTAGAGACCGAGTTGAATCGAAATGGTGAAATCTTCATCACAAAAGATTCTGGCTTGTTTGAAGCAATAAAGTAACAATATTCCCGGTGGTCGAGTGGATGGCGATGTCCTGTAGCCGTCATATCGAAACCACCTTTAGAAACAAAGAGGTACTCATGGACTGGAAAAATCAAACCATCCTCATCACCGGCGGGACGGGGTCCTTCGGCAAAAAATTCACGAAGATCGCGCTGGAGGAAAAACAGCCTAAGAAGATCATTATCTTCAGCCGGGATGAATTGAAGCAGCACGAAATGAAAGTACATGGATATGACCATCCGTCGTTGCGCTATTTTATCGGCGACGTGCGCGACCGTGAACGGCTTGTGCGAGCCATGCACGGCGTGGATATCGTTGTCCATGCCGCGGCATTGAAGCAAGTGCCGGCATGCGAATACAACCCGATGGAAGCGATCAAGACCAATATCATGGGTACGGCGAATGTTGTCGAAGCCGCGCTCGATGCAGGTGTGAAGAAGGTGATGACCATCAGCACGGATAAAGCTGTCAACCCGGTCAACCTGTACGGCGCAACCAAGCTTGCCGCGGAAAAGTTAACCGTGCAGAGCAATAACTACGCCGCGGGTAAAGCGACCCGCTATTCCTGCGTTCGTTATGGGAACGTGGTGGGGAGTCGCGGATCGGTTGTGCCGCTCTTCCTCAAGCAGCGCGCCGCCGGGACCGTCACCATCACCGATGAGCGCATGACGCGATTCTGGTTGTCGCTTGACCAGGGAGTTCGCTTTGTGATGAACTGCATCGAGCAAATGGAAGGTGGCGAAGTTTTCGTGCCAAAGATTCCCAGCACCAAGATTGTGGACCTTGCCAATGCGATTGTTCCCAATGCAAAGATCAATATTATTGGTATCCGCCCGGGTGAAAAAGTCCATGAGGTGCTCATTTCAGAAGATGAAGCGCGTAATACAGTTGAACGCGAACATATGTTTATCGTCAAGCCCCCGGAAACGCTATGGGAGCGCGGACTGGAGTATGAAGGTAAGTCTCTACCTGAAGGTTTTCGTTATTCCAGTGACGCCAACTCGGAGTGGCTCGATCTGAACGGTATCAAGGAATTTGTCGCTCCGTTCGAACAGTTGTTTGCAGAAGGGGAATTGGAAGGGTAGATTCTGAGAAATGTCATTCTAAGGCACCGGGACGGTGTGACCGAAGGGGGCGTACGCTGCCCTGCAGAGCGAAGAATCTCCAAGGCAATTTCAGAGATCCTTCGCTAGGGCTTAGAGTGACATGCTGAAATAAATATGAAACTCTTAATCATTGGCGCCAGTGGATTACTCGGAATCAATCTCGCCATGGAAGCCATGCGCGACCATGATGTCGTCGGTCTGGATCGTGGTAAGTTGATCTCTGCCCCTTTCCAAGTCTTCCACGCGGATTTGCTCAGTCGAGATAGGATCGATTCTGTTTTAGATCGAGTGCAACCTGATTGGCTGGTTAACTGCGCGGCCATGACGAATCTCGAACAATGTGAGCGGGATCCTGAACAGGCACGACTTATCAATGTAGATGTTCCTGTGCAATTGGCAAATGCATGTGCTGAGCGGATAATTCGCTTCCTTCACGTCTCCACCGACGCGGTATTCGACGGCGAGAAAACAGATTTCTACACGGAGGAGGACACACCGAATCCCCTGGGTGTCTATTCGCAGACCAAACTCGATAGCGAGCACGCGGTATTTACCGTCAACCCGGAAGCAATTGTGGCGCGTGTCAACTTTTTTGGATGGAGTCTCTCGAATATGCACAGTCTCGGTGAGTTTTTTGTCAACAACCTGCTTGAAGGAAAAAACGTCAATGGCTTTACCGATATTATCTTTTGCCCGATCTTGGTCAACGTCACCGCCCGCCTGTTGCTAGAGATGCTCACGAAGGATCTAAATGGCTTGTACCATGTGGTTGGCACGCAGGCGATGACTAAATATCAGTTCGGAGTAGAGCTCGCGCGGACCTTCGGGCTGAGAGAAGAGCTCATTTCTCCGCGGTCCGTCCTCCAGTCCAGCCTGACCGTTCGCCGATCCCCCAGTTTGCGGCTGTCTACCCACAAATTGTCCACAGATCTGGGGCACGAAATCCCCCCGTTTTCCACAGGTTTGGCGGAATTTTATACACAGTTCCAGCAGGGTTATCCACAGAAAATCCGGGGTTATCAACATTAAACGCTGTTTTGGCGTGTTGTTTCCCCACAAGTCATCCCCATCCTTGCCCCAGAAAACTGAGAGTTATCCACAGGCAACGCGAGGACTAACATGTTTATATACCGCAACAGATCACTTAAGTGGAGAAAACCATGAGTATAGTGGATTTGATCACACCAGAGTTAAAACAAGAACTGATTGAGTTGACGCAAAGCCTGATCCGAATCAAAAGTGTGTCGGGGCAGGAGGAGCAAATTATTAAGTTCATCGAGCAGAAGATGAAATCTCTTGGGTATGACGAAGTTGTCATCGATTCGATGGGAAATCTGCTTGGACGAATCGGAAATGGAGAAAAATCAGTACTATTTGACTCGCATGTGGATACGGTTGCAGTCACCGATGAAGAACAATGGGAAGTGCCGCCCTTTAGCGGTGACATCGTCGATGGGCGTCTCTATGGACGAGGATCCGTGGATATGAAGTCGAGTGTTGCGGCAACATTGTACGCAGGCGCGATTGCGAAAAGAATGAGACTTGTATCTGGCAAGACTGTTTATATCTCATGCACTGTGTTTGAAGAAGATTGTGATGGCGAAAATCTAAAGCACTTGTTCAAAGAACTCAAGCTAAAGCCAAACTTTGTGGTGATTTGCGAACCATCGAATAATGTCATTACGCTAGGTCATAAGGGGAAAGCACAGATCGCCATCAGAACGCATGGTGTTTCAGCGCACGGGTCCGCACCGGAAAAAGGGGTCAATGCGATTTATGAGATGGTAGAGATCATCCAACGGGTGGAACGTGCAAATACAGAACTCATGAAGAAGGATCCGCCTCGGGGGACACTGGTCATGTCAAGAATTTCTAGTACAAGCGCCTCCTTGAATGCTGTGCCTTCAGAATGTGAAGTCTACCTGGACCGAAGAACCGTCCCGGGCGAAACCGAAGACTCCATCCGCAAAGAAATGGATCGGCTCATCGAAGGCAAGCGAGCCACCTGGGAAATAGGTACCCTTCGTCGCAGAAGCTGGACGGGAATAAATATCATTTACGAGCCGTTCCATTCTGCCTGGAAAATTGACCTGGATCATGAACTCACCCAGGCTTGTATCGCCGCCTATCGTGAAAACTTCGGTGCTGACCCCACCGAGTTTGATTTTTGGGATTTCAGTACGAATGCAGTGACACCGGTCGGCATGAGAATCCCCACAATTGGTTTTGGCCCCGGAGAATATAAACTCGCGCACATGCGCAACGAAAATTGTAAGATTGACCAGATCCTTGATGCTTGTGCTTTCTATACTAGATTGATCAAACAGCTATAGGCTCTATTAGACTTTCATCGGAGGATAAATGGAAATCAAATTTGGAAATCGTACGATTGGTATGAACCATCCCACGTATTTCATCGCCGATATTGCCGCCAACCACGATGGCGACTTGGATCGAGCGAAGGTGCTCATTCGTCTGGCGAAGGAAGCGGGTGCAGATGCTGCCAAATTCCAAAACTTCGACGCGCCGAAGATCGTCTCGGACTATGGCTTCTCACACATGAATTCTCAGGTCAGTCATCAGGCAACCTGGAAGAAATCTGTGACGGAGGTCTATCGCGCCGCCTCGATTCCCTTTGAGTGGACGATGACCTTGATGGAGGAATGTCAGGAATTAGGCATTGACTATTTCTCGTCTCCGTATGATTTCAATGCGATTGATTTCCTTGACCAATATGTGCCTGTCTATAAAGCGGGCTCCGGTGAAATCGACTGGATTGAGGCGCTCGAGCGTATGGCGAGCAAGGGCAAACCTTTCTTTGTCGCCACAGGCGCATCGACGATCGGGGAAGTACAGAAGGCTGTCCATGCGATTCTGAAGATCAACAGGCAGCTTGTGCTGATGCAGTGCAACACAAATTACACCGCCAGCCCAAACAATTATGACCATTTGCACATCAATGTTTTGAAGACCTATGCGACCATGTTCCCGGATGTCATCCTGGGGCTCTCGGACCACACTCACGCGGTCGCACCCGTTCTTGGCGCGGTGACCTTGGGTGCGCGCGTCATCGAGCGTCACTTCACCGACAGCAACGACCGTGAAGGTCCCGACCACAAGTTTGCGATGGACCCTGACAAGTGGGCGCGCATGGTTGAAGAGACGCGCCTGCTTGAACGCGCCCTCGGCTCCTCGGATAAGTTCATCGCCGAGAACGAAAAAGATACGGCTGTCGTGCAGCGCCGCTGCCTGCGCGCGGCTCGTGACATCCGGGCTGGCGAGGTCTTCAGCCGCGATATGATCGATGTCCTGCGCCCCGCGACGGTTGGCGCGATCAAACCTGACCAGATTCAAGATGTCATCGGCACGAAGGCATTACATGATTTCAAGTATGGTCAGGAACTACGGTGGACAGATTTGGGCGCGGCGTAATCATTATGAATCACAGGGACGGGCACCCTCTTCAGGGCGCTGCGCGGGCTGCCCGTCTCTATGGATGATATGAAGATCCTTTATTTCTCCCTCGGCTATTCCACGCACGACCACCGTTTCCTCAAAGCCATCTCGGATCATGGGCATGAGGTTTTCTTCGTCCAGTTGGAAGGTGCCAACCGGCAGGTGGAGGATCGCCCTGTCCCGGAAAATGTACACCAGGTAATCTGGAAGGGCGGCCGAGAACCGTTTCGTTGGAGTAAACTTGCCGCGCTGGTTCTGGATTTCAAACGCCTCCTCCGTGACATCCAGCCCGATCTCGTTCATGCCGGTCCAATCCAGACCTGCGCATTCATCGCCATCCTCAGTGGTTTTCGTCCTGTGCTCGCGGTGTCGTGGGGCTTCGATTTGATGGATGATGTGCATAAAGGCTGGATTTGGGAATTTGCGACTCGTTACACTTTGAAAAGGTCCACATTCTTTATGAGCGATGCAAACGTGACACGAGCTAAAGCCGTTGCTTATGGAATGGATCCTAATAAAACGATTGTCTTTCCCTGGGGTGTGGACCTTGAACTCTTTGTACCATCTACAGTCAACCGCCCACCGTCTCTCTTTACGCTCTTCTGCAACCGTTCCTGGGAACCTCGCTACGGTGTAGATGTTCTGGCGCGTGCGTTCGTGAAAATTGCGTATCAGCAAGAAAATGTGGGACTCATTTTGTTGGGCAGTGGTTCGCAAGGGAATGTCATTCGGAATATCCTCCAAAAAGGTGATGTACTCGACCGTGTCACATTTGGCGGAAAGGTCTCGCAAACCGACCTGCCTCGCTGGTATCATATGGCAGACCTGTATATATCCCCCTCACACGTGGACGGCTCATCCGTGTCGCTGATGGAAGCACTAGCCTGTGGGATTCCCTGCCTTGTTTCGGATATCCCTGCCAACAAAGAATGGATCTTGGACGGTCAAAACGGTTGGTTGTTCCGCGATGGGAATGTGGAGGATCTGGCAGAGAAGATTTTGAACGCCATCAAAGATCGAGAGTCACTTAAGAGAATTGGAGAATCGGCAAGAAAGACGGCCGAAGTGAAAGCGAATTGGAACAAAAATTCCGAAGTGTTGCTGGATATATATCGAAATCTCACCGCAAAAGGATAGGAGTCACGATGCTTACGTTTGAGCAATTGGTTGAGGGATTTCACGAGTTGGGAGTGCAAGAGGGGGATACACTCCTTGTCCATAGCTCGTATAAATCGTTCGGCGAAGTGGCTGGCGGACCTCAGACCGTGATCCGTGCCTTGGAAGTAGCGCTTGGACCCGAGGGGACGTTGATCATGCCAACGTTTAATTTCGATTTCAACAAGGGACAGCCATGGGATGTGCGCACCACCCCGTCAAAGATGGGCGTGCTGACAGAGCTGGTGCGGCGGGATCCGCGCGCCAGGCGGGTGTTCCACCCCTTTTATTCGTTTGCGATTTTAGGCAAGCACGCCGACTTGCTTGGCAGTCTACGATACAAAAGTGCTTATGAGCGTGACTCCCTCTTTGGCAAGTTACGCGACCTGGACGGAAAAATCATGGTGATCGGCCTGTCGTACAACAACAGCATGACATTCTTCCATCACATCGAGCAGATGGAAGGCGTGAATTATCGCTTTCTCAAACAGTTTACCGGCGAGGTCACCGATGAGAATGGCAACACCTATACCGATACCTTCGAGATGCTGGTGCGCGATATCGACAAGGGCGTGATGACCATGGTCGACCCGATGGGCGAGCTAATGGAAAAAGCAGGCGTAATTAAATCCGCCAGGATCGGTGAAGCGGACGTGAAGTTGATGAAGGCGAATGAAGTCTATGAGTTCACGGCACGCGAGATGAAGCGCGATCCGCATTTGTTATATTTTATTGACGCGAAGCAATCCAAGGTGCATTGAATGAAAGAACCCATGATCGTGACAGGCAATCAAGATGATAATCATTCACCGATTTCTGCCATTGGGGAATCATTTGATATTTATGAGTGGAGCGGAAGTGGGCCGGAGTACTTACACGTTCATCATTCGGATGATGAAGCTTGGCACGTCCTGGAGGGGACGCTTACATTTAAGTTTCACGATAAAGTCGTCGATGCCTCAGCAGGAACAACTGTATTTGTGCCTGCTGGGGTCCCTCATTCGTATTATGAAGCCCATGGACCGACGCGGTATCTTATTATTTTGACACCCAGGCTGCGAGAACTGATTTCTGCTTTACACGCTGCTCCTATTAAAGAGCATAAAGAAATTATGCGAAGATTCAACTCCGAGATCTTAGAATAACAACAAATGAAACAATACGCTTCGCTCAAATCGATTCTCGCAGAATTCTTTCCTCTTCATCGCACCCTCGCCTCCGACGACCACGATAAAACGCTGGAGATTATCGGCTCATACATGCCGGAATCAGCAAATTACACCATCGAAACCTACGCGCCGCTGGCGCCTGTCTGGACCTGGAAAGTGCCAGAGCGATATGTAGTCCATCAAGCCTATCTGGAAAGCGAAGATGGCGAATTCATTGTAGATTTCAAGAACAATCCTCTTCACATTGTTTCCTATTCGTTGCCAGTCGATCAGATCCTGAGCTTTGAGGAACTCCAGCCGCATCTGTATTTCAATGAGAAACGTCCGCAGGCTGTTCCGTGGGTCTTCAAATACTATGAACGCGATTGGGGATTCTGCTTACCCAAGAATACATTCGACAAACTTCCGCGCGATAAGAAATATCATGCCGTAATTAAATCCGAGTTCATCACCGATCCCGCGCAGGGGTTTAAAATTGCGACTGCGCTGATCCATCCCGAGGGTGGACCAAATCCCGAGGCAGGTGAATTCCTTGTCCAGGCGCACACCTGTCATCCCATGCAAGCCAACGACGACGGCGCAGGCGTGGTCAGTACGATTGAGCTGGCGCGGCGTCTTGCGCAGAATCCGCTTCCGGCGGGGTCGATGAGCATTCGCTTCTGGTTTGGACCGGAAACGATTGGCACAATTGCCTGGCTTGCCCACAATGAGTCACTTATCCCAAAGTTGCGCGGTGGCATCTTCATGGAAATGACCGGGAATAGAAATAAAATTGCCTGGCATCACACACGACAGCACAACCACCTACTGGATAGAATTACGAATTCCCAATTACGAACTACAGATCATGACGAACGCGACTTCGCTGCCGCACCTGCCAACGACGAACGTGTCATTAATGGACCGGGTGTCAATGTTCCGTGCATTTCGCTCAACCGTTTCCCCTACGATGAGTATCACACGACTGATGACAATCTTGACATTATGGATGAGGACATGCTTGTCGGTGCTGCACAGATTGCAGAAGATATTATCCGCATTTACGCCAGTAATTACATCCCGAAGCGCACTTTTCGGGGTCCTGTGTTTCTCAGCGGCAATGGCCTCTGGGTGGATTGGCGCGAAAATTGGGCGCTCAACCGCGCGATCGAAAAGATCATGATGAGCTTTGAAGGTCAGCACACGATCTTCGACCTTGCCGAGCAAGTTGGGCTGGATTACCAAACCGTGCGTGATTATGTGGAAAAATTCCGGGCAAAAGGGCTTGTCAATGCTCTGCCCATACCTTCCGAGGCGCAAACTGTATGAGTTCTGCATTTCAACCAATGCAAGCCAACGGAATTAGAGACTTGCCTTATGCATTGATCGATCGGCAACTGGAACAAAAATTTCGCTGGCTGAGCTTTCTGTGGATCGCGTTCCTGTATGTGGCGGGCCTATATTTCTGGTGTAATTTTCTGAACTGGACTAGAACGCCGCTCGATTTTCAGGATTGGGGTGTCATCAACGTACCACGGTTGGACTTCTTTCGCGACGCGCTCCGCAGTGGGCAAATGCCTTTACACATGAACTACGGCAAAATCACAGAGCAGGTGCCTCCATTACACGGCACCGACCGTTATTTTTCCGTGCCCGATGTCATTACCACGCCACAATCCCTTTTACTGCTCGGACTTACGATCAATCAATTTGTACTCATCGATCTTCTTTTGCACTTTACTCTTGCTAGCTTGGGGTTATTATGGTTCCGGCGTAAATATGGCTTATCCTTGTTTTCCTTTGGTATTTTATTTTTGCTGTTTAATTTCAACGGCTATATTCAATCTCATTACGCAGTCGGTCACATCACGTGGATGGGGTATTTCTTATTTCCATTTTTCATTGCGCTTGTTATTCAAGCGGTGGAAGAGCCGCCCAGTTGGATCTGGGTTGCCAAAATTTCCTTTCTCCTTCTTTATATGCTGTTAGTCGGTTCGCAACACCATTTTACTTGGACCCTGATCTTTTTGAGTGTGCTCGCGCTTGTCTGTTGGAAAAAATGGAAGTGGATTTTTTGGGCAGGTCTCAGTTCCGGCTTACTCGGCGCGATTCGTTTACTCCCGCCCATTCTGATTTTGCAGGATATGTATACTGGCAGCGGTAATCGGCTTTTGCCGGGCTATCCCGTCCTTCTCGACGTTTTGCGCTCTCTCGCAATCATCGTCAGGCCGGATGAGCCATATCGAGGGAGTGCTAATGTCGGCTATTGGGAATTTGATATCTATGTAGGATTAATGGGTACACTGTTTCTCCTGTATTTTGGCGTATATCAATGGCTCAAAAATGGTGATCTTTACCCGTCTCTTCAAAAACTATTTATTCCCACTGTTGTTATTTTCCTGCTAACGATTGGAAAAATCTTTGCAGTTGTTCGCGCCTCTCGAATTCCTTTTTTTGAGGGTGAGCGTGCCCCCTCGCGGATGATTGGTTTGCCTCTGACAGTCATTATTATTGTGGCAGTGATTTATTATCATCGATGGCTGGAACAGGCTGCGATTACAAAGCCGGTTCTGTTGTTGCTGAACATTTTGCTCTTGGCTTTCCTAGCCAATGATCTCTGGGCGCATGCCCGAGTCTGGAATCTTGAATCGGTTCGCACAACGTTTGGTCCAGTGCAGATGCTGCTCTCTGAGAATTCTATTGGCGACCGGACAGATCGACGTTATCTTGCCATTCTCCTGATGGGAATGCTGCTGAGTGTTTCCACAGGTTTGTTTCTAGCCTACCGAATTCAGAAGGAACGTCAGTTGACGAACTGAAATGCAGCCAAGAATTATTGCAATCATCCAGGGACGTATGTCATCCTCTCGTTTGCCAGGGAAAATCCTGACCGATATTGCAGGACAACCCATGTTGCAGCGCGTCTTTATCCGGACCTCGCGCGCTGCGACTGTGACCGACACAATTTTCGCCACGACGACCGATCCCTCAGACGATCCCGTCGCCGAATACTGCGAGTTCAGCGGAATCCCCTTTACACGCGGCAGCCTCTATGACGTGCTAGACCGTTACTATCAAGCCGCTGTGCAAACCAACGCGGCTGTCATCGTCCGTATCACTGCCGATTGTCCCGTCATCGATCCGGCGTTGATCGACGACTGTGTCAACGCGATGTGGGGCCGTTTCGAGGGAATGCCCGACGCACTTGAGGGTTGGAACCGTCCATTGATCCCTGATGAGCTTATCTTTGCCGCCGATTTTGTCTGCAATCGTCTCCCACCACCCTGGCACCGGACTTTTCCAATTGGTTTGGATGTCGAAGTCTGTACTTTTGATGCATTGAAGAAAGCCTGGAAGGAAGCCAGGGAACCGCAGCACCGCGAACATGCCATGCCCTATTTCTATGAAGGTGTAGAACTGAATAAAATCAATCGTAGATTGGAATATGGCGTGTCCCCGCGTGGTTATCGTGTTGCTCTCCTTCATCACCCCAATGACTTCGGTGATTATCGCTGGACGGTCGATACTCCTGAAGATCTCGAATTCATCCGCCAAGTGTACAGTCGCTTCGATGGGCGCGATGACTTTTCATGGAAGGAAGTTCTGGATTTGGTTCATGATGAACCTCAACTCATGCAAATCAATGCGAATGTCAAACATAAGTCTCTCAAAGATATAGATACCCGCGCGACGGGCAGCTAATTACCCATTATTATTTACTAATTACCACGCACGAATGCCGTTAATCACACTCTTCTCTGCCCCCAAACCCTTCACTAATCCGCACATCGCCATGATCCAACGCAATGCGATCCGGTCATGGACGCTGCTTCCCGATGTTGAGGTCATCGTGCTGGGCGAAGAGGCTGGACTTGCTGAAGCCGCCCGTGAGCTAGGTGTTACACATGTACGCAATGTGGCACGCAATGAATCCGGTACACCACTGATCTCATCTATGTTCCAATTCGCACGACAAGCCAGCAACAGCGACTTGCTCTGCATCATCAATACAGATATGATCCTGATGTCCGATTTTGTGGGTGCAGCCAAGCAAGTAGCAAAATTGAAAGACCGATTCGTTCTTCTCAGCCAACGCTGGGACTTGGATGTAGCGCAACCCATCGACTTCACCAATGGTTGGGAACATCGTCTATTGTCTATGGTCCATCGTCAGGGAAAACTGCATCGCCCCGCGGGCTCCGACTTCTTTCTTTTCCCGAGGACCTGTTACCAAGATGTTCCCAACTTCACGATCGGTCGCGCTGGCTGGGACAACTGGATGATCTACCAGGCGCGCAAGAAAGGCTGGCCCGTGATCGACTGCACACCATCGGTCTTGATCGTTCACCAGAACCACGATTACAGTCACTTGCCAGGCGGTAAGCCGCATTATGAGCATCCCGATACGGATGAGAATATCCGTCTCGCGGGTGGACAGGCGAATGTCCGCTACACGATCGTAGATGCAACCCATCAACTCGTGGGTGGTAAACTTATCCGCCCGAAGATGACAGCCCTGCGCTTTCTGCGCAAACTGGAATTATTCCTGCGAGCAATATTCTTCTTTTTGCCTGAGAATACGATTGAAAATATCGTAAGACCAAAGCGTTGGCAAAAGAGAATAGAACGATTATTCAAATAATAAAGATATCCGCTGGTTGAGTAGCCCCATGTTCGTCGGGGCGTACAACTGCACCGAACGTGATTTGCCTGGCAAATCATACAGTGTCGAAACCAGCAGTTATATTTGAAGAAAAAGAACTTGTAACAGGTGGTTTCGGTACGGGCTTCGCCCTACTCAACCACCGGAGTATTTGATGCGTAAAGGCCAAAACCCCGCTAAATTCGTCAAAGAAGTCGCCCGTCCCGAACGGATCACGGTTGCGCTGCTCAACTACATCCCATTCTTGAGCGGATTTTACGCCGAGACCCTGGATGTACTGAAGGTCTCTCTCGAGTCCATGCGCAAGGACGCGGGTCTGCCGTTTGACCTAATGGTGTTTGATAATGGCTCGTGCGCCGACGTCCGCGATTTTCTCGTGAAGGAAAAGGACGAAGGACGAATCCAATATCTAATTTTGTCGGAAAAGAATATGGGCAAAGGCGGTGCATGGAACGTGATGCTAGCGGGCGCGCCGGGGCAAATCGTCGCTTATACCGATAGCGACGTTTTGTTTTCTCGGCATTGGCTCAAGCGTTCTGTGGAAATTCTCGAGACCTTCCCTAATGTAGGGATGGTGACCGCCCGTCCTTTCCGGACGCCGCCTGAGTTTATTGAGTCCACCCTCCGGTGGGCGCGGGAACATGCAACGCTCGAAGAAGGACAATTTATTCCCTGGGAAACATTTTTGGAGTTCAACCTCTCACTCGGACAGACCGAGGAAGATAACAAAAAAATCTATGCCGAGACAACGGATTGGCGCATCCTGTATAAAGGCGTGACTGCGATGGCGGGCGCTTCACACTGGCAGTTCACGGCGTATAAATCTACATTGCAGCAATTTCTGCCCTTTGACATGGATAAGCCGATGGGACAGGTCCGCCAGTTGGACAAGCGCATGAATGACGCACGTCTGCTACGCCTAATGGTATCTGATCCACTGGCGATGAATTTATCCAATACGCTGGGATATTTGCGCGGTGAATTGAAAGACAGTGGAAAAGTCAAAAAAGCAAAAAGTTGGAAGCAGCGCTTATTGGAATTGGGACCGGTGAAGAGAATTTTGCTGGCTGTGTATAACAAGATTTTCAATTGGTATTATTCATAAATAAGTTTTAAGATGCATCATGATGATCAAGCCGTGGAAGATATTTGAATATCAGCATCTTATCGTTGTTCTTGACCGTTTGCACGGCACTTTGCAAGGCATTATGCGAGCAGACTCCTAATCGAAGCAAAGCCGCTCGCAGTCCAAAAGGAAGCAAATAACATCTCAGTGTCCAAAAAAATCTTCATTTCTGCCGACCATGGCATGGCAATCATTTACTTCCTGCAAAGCGACGTCGTCCCGACACTGCTGGATGCGGGTGTGGAAGTTGTCGTCCTCACCGACGATGAAACCAAAGACCGCATCGCACAACGCTTTGCCCGTCCGGGTCTCACCTTCGAAGGTCTACGTCTCAAGGAAGCCAATGCATATGCGACCAAATTCAAGCCACGCCTGCAGTGGCTGCTTGCCTACCTGCGGCGTGTCGGCGGCTCATGGCGCATCAACACCGAAGCCATGGATAGTCACATCTGGGAAGTCTGGGTCGAGAACGGTTGGAAATTTCGCTTGGGGATTTGGATTCCTGCTGCCCTGGCAATTCTCGTTTTGCGGACGTTCGCCATTGCCCGCGATTTTCTCGTGCGGATTCAGAATCGGTTCATTCCGAGCCCAAACCTCTACGCCGATTTGTTTGCATCGTACAAGCCTGATCTTGTGATCGCTTCGACGGCGGGCTGGCGGCTTGACCGTTATCTGCTGCGCGAAGCCACACTGCATCACGTACCAACGATGGCAGCGATCGTCGGCTGGGACAACCCGTCGAGCTACGCCATTCGCGGCGCGCCCATGGACTACGCCACGTGCTGGTCCCAGCTCCAAAAGGCCGAGCTGGTTTACGGTTCCGATTGGGATCCGGCACGCGTGCACATCGGCGGTATCCCCTCGTACGACGGGTATTTCAGAAAGCAATGGCAACTGCCAAAGGATGATTATTTCAACCTACACAGCTTGGACCCTAACCGCAAATTGATCGCTTATGCTTGCTCATTCGTCCATTTTGCGCCGAATTATCCAAATATAGAGGCACTAGCAAAGTTGATTTCTTCCAACGCGTTGGTTGAGCCTTCACAATTATTGATTCGCCTGCATCCGAGTCACTTTCAAGATAAGCCGAAGATCTTTGCCGAAGAACGCGAGCGGATCTTTGCACTGGAGAAGCAGTATCCCCATGTGCATGTGGTTAAGCCTGTTGCATTGGGCGGCTCGCTTGGCTACTACGGCGGCGAGGACATGGACGAAAAATCATCGATGATGGCGCACGCAGATGTCCTGGTCACTGTCTATTCCACGATGGTCGTCGAGACCGCCGTCCATGGAACGCCGATCGTCGCGGCGGTGATCGATGTCCCTGGTGGATGGAATCAGCCAAAGAAGTTTTCGCTTTCGCTAAAGAAGATCGGCAACTGGCCCACACATCAACGTTTCCGCCGTGCCAAAGCGGGACGTATAGCGAAGGATGAAAAAGAGCTTTGTGATGTGATCAACCACTATCTCAAAAATCCCTCTCTCGACGCGGTCGAACGCAGAAAATTCATTGAAGATGAAATCTCCTTTATCGATGGAACCTCCGGGAAGCGCACCGCAGAATTTATCCTCAGGATATTGAACAAATAGGAAGTTCGATCATGCCGGTATGCAATTCGGGTTTGAACAAACCTTGACGAAGCTTTCCAAAGCGACGCCATAACCTTTTACATCATTCTTATGAGAAAATAGAGATGAGCCCCAAGCAGAATATGTTTCTTTTTTATTTCTCCATTACGCTGGCAATCGCCTCAAGTGCACTCTATCACTTTACCGCCAAGAGTACGCCGTCGAATGTGAATTTCACGGTTTCTCTATTGGTAACCTATGCTGTTGCCTTTGCAGTTGTTTTACTAACGTTTATTTTCTTCCCAGTCAAAAATGGGCTGGTATTTGAACTCAAGCAGCTCAACTGGGCAAGTATTTCACTTGCAATCGCGGTTGTCGGCATCGAATTTGGATTTTTGCTCACCTACCGTTCCGGCTGGAATTTGGGAATCGCTGCTGTCCTGGTCAATGTGGTCGCGTCGCTGATTTTAGTGCCGGTGGCAATCTTCCTTTTCAAGGATAAAATCTCGTGGATTAACGTTTTGGGAATATTCGTTTGCCTGGCCGGATTGGTCATGTTAAATTGGAAACGATAGTCCTGGAGACATCACGCACATGCTTTCTCGATTCAAAAGTGCCGCCCGTATCCTCCTCAAGGGCGAACAAAAAAAGAAAAAACGCAATCCGATCCCTGCGATCACAGCGGAGGAAGTCGCCGAGATCAAACAGTTCTTCCCGCGCGAGAAATTTTTTATCTTCGGTCA
>DATHUN010000408.1:0-2664 GCA_035462205.1 Anaerolineales bacterium | reverse complement strand
GAGGGCGCGAACTTAATTTTCATCGCAATTCCCTCTTATTATAAGACCTGACCAGTTCAACACCAGTCAGGTCTTCCTGTTACAGTTTCGGCAGGACGATCGATTGTTGCCGTTGGTATTTCCCATTCTTATCTGCATACGATATTTCGCATTCTTCATCGGCCTCAAAGAAAAGAACCTGCGCCAGGCCCTCATTGGCATAAATTTTTGCGGGCAAAGGTGTTGTGTTCGAAATTTCAAGTGTCACGAACCCTTCCCACTCGGGCTCAAACGGTGTGACGTTGACGATAATCCCGCAACGGGCATATGTGGATTTCCCTAAGCACACTGTCAATACTTTGCGGGGAATGCGGAAATACTCTATCGTGCGGGCTAACGCGAACGAATTCGGTGGAATGATACATACATCGCCGCTGTAATCCACCATGGATTTGGTGTCAAAATTCTTCGGGTCGACCGTGGCGGAAAACACGTTCGTAAAAATTTTGAATTCATCCGCTACACGGACATCGTATCCGTAGGAGGAAACGCCGTAAGAAACAACGCCCGTGCGGACCTGCTTCTCCTCGAACGGCTCAATCATACGGTATTCGTGTGCCATCTTGCGAATCCAGTGATCAGGTTTGAGTCCCATATTCTCTCCAGTTTGAGTTTTATTGGCTGAGGACAACGACCACTTGTGTCAGCCTTCCCGATTCTACTTGAACCCAGCGTTCGAAACGCTGACCGTTATATTGCAACACCATGCGATACTTTCCGGCGGGCAAATCGCCGATGCCAGCATTCTCATCACCTTTCAACATGTCGGCGGAATAGGTCACGCCGTAAATAATGTTGCTTGAAGGACGATTCTGATCGTCAAAATGTTGGAGCGTAAATTCCGCGCGCTTCGTTAGCTTGCCATCGTGATTGAGGGCAGAGATTTGCAACGCACCGAAGGGATGACCACTTTCATCTTGATTTGGAATTAACCAAAGCTCAGGGTTTTGGGTCGAGAAATAATCCTCTACTTTTCCGCGGCGCACTTCAAAATGGAGATGACTGCCAATCGCAACGCCAGTTTGTCCGACTTCACCAATTTCATCTCCCGCAGAGACACTTTTTCCTGTCTCGATCACAACTTTAGAGAGATGTGCATACAGGGTAAACATCTCATCCGCATGCTGAATCACGACCACATTGCCGTAGTAATTTGTCCAGGGACTGTAGATCGCTTTCCTATCTGGACCGGCAAAGATGACCAGCCCGTCCGCAGCGGCGTAGACAGGGGTACCGAACCGGTTTAAGAATTCAACGCCATGATGCGGATCGCGCGTCCCGTTGGCGGTGGACGCGTAGCGATAGGTCACATCCACCGAGATATTGTCGGGCGGTTGAATCGGTCGCTGAAAGATGAAATGACCGTCTGTAATACAGTATTCCGCAGCGTACGGATCACAGATCACAGGTGTAGTTGTTAGAGTGGGCGCAACCTGCGTCACCATCTTTGTTGACGCTTCTGGGGAAGCCAGATTTTTCGATGGAGAGGTAGAAACAACGAGCGTTGCTGTAAGCGTTGGAAGTAGCTGAGAAGTTTGAACAGGGGCACAAGAGACTAACAGGAACAAGATCAGAAAAAGTACCGAGGCTTGCTTCATAAAATGGTTTCTATCATTACAAGAAACTCAGTGCTCCTCACAATAAAAGACGGATCGTTATATTCCTCCACGCTCGCTCATCACCTGGAGGATTTCTTTTTCGAGTTCATCTGCTTTCGCCTCATACATCCTCAACTCATGGAGCATCTTCTCCCCCATAGATTTATCCTCCAGAGTGTTTATATTAATCTTCACGTTATAACCAGCAGCCTTCAACGAGGCACGGCACAATGCAAAACCAGACATCGCATCGCTGATGGCTTTTATGTTGGCTTTCTTGACACACTTCAGGGCGAGTTCCATAACCTTGGCGACATCTTCCGCAACGTGCAACGGGATATTTGCCGCGTTTAAGGTGGCACCAACAATTGCCGCGCCGCGGGCGGATTTTTCCTCCTCGGTCTCCTTGGGAAGTTTATAGGTTCCCATCAGTGCTTCAAATGCGGAGGAATCATCATCTACGGCCTGTGTTAATTCCTTACGGAGTTTTTCGGCAACGACTCGGACAGCCTGCATTTCAGCTTCCACGTCGGCATATTTCTTTTTGCCGATGGTCAACGCGGCAACCATAGCGACGAGTCCGGCACCCATCGCGCCCGCATAGGCAGCCGCGGAACCGCCACCGGGAGTCGGTGTCGGGGCAGCCAATTCTTCGAGGAACGATGGCCGGTTGTCGGTTAGCTGTGAAGCGGAAGCATCCGATTCATAGAGACGGGATTCCAAGACCTGACTCTCGTCGAACTGATCGAGCTGCATGTACCAGACCGCAGCATCGGTGAGTGCCTCTTGCGGGATAAGCCCCACCAATTCGCTGTGGTGAATTCCGACTCCATAACGCTGCGCCTCACGCCGAATCATTTCCACAACACGCGCGATAGGCGTCTCATGAAAGTTTGTCAGGTTCATCGAAACCTGGGCACGTCCTTCGACTAACATGCCCAGTCCCTTGACATAACGGAATCCACCTGAGGATTGGCGAATCGCTTTTGCAATCTTCTTGGCTACATCCACATCGCTGGTTGTCAGA
>DATHUN010000407.1:0-5004 GCA_035462205.1 Anaerolineales bacterium | reverse complement strand
AGAGGAGAGAAGAAACGCCAGGGCGTAACGATTAGCCCTGGTGCCATTTTTTAATAGCTAAGGATGTGAGGGAATATAAACTGAGATCCTTTTCAATAGTTATTGGACTTCAATATACAACCGCTTATTGATCGCGCCTTTGCTTTTGTAATCTACCACACGGATACTGCCAACCTCGTTCGTATTGTGGACATGCGTGCCGCCATCTGCCTGCAGATCAAGACCCACGATCTCGACCGTACGCACCTGTGTGATGCCCTCGGGTAAAAGGTTGATCTTCGTTCGAATCAAATCGGGAATTTGAAACGCCTGCTCGCGCGGCAAAATCTTGACTCGGATCTCGCGCGCTTTCTGCACCTCTGCATTGACCGCCGCTTCGATCTCGCGCACCAGGTCTCCGCGCATACTCTCAAACTCAAAATCCATACGCCCCTTGAGGGGTTCCATATCTCCACCGGTGACCAGGGCACCATAATTCCGGAACACTGTCCCGCACAGGACGTGGAGCGCCGTATGGGTGCGCATCAACTGGTAGCGCCGCGCCCAGTCCAAGATCCCATGTGCCGCGTAGCCTTGAGGCGGTAACGGCTTGTCTGTTGCGAGAAAGTGCAACACGTCATCGCCCTGCTTTTTCACTTTGTCCACCGAATAAACCATTTCGCCAACAGTTAGCGTTCCGAAGTCACAAGGCTGCCCGCCTCCGCCGGGATAGAAGGCCGTGCGGTCTAAAACAACCGCGCCTTGCTCCGGCAATACGTTCACGATGTTCGCATCGAATTCCTGAGTGTATGCATCCGTTTGATAAAGCAGCTCGGTCATGGCGCCTCCAATGAAATTTAAAGCATTATAAATCAGCATCAAAAATCGAAACATGCTTGCGAACCGCGTGCGCTTCCTGTACACTTACGGTACACGGAGGCAGACATGAATCCAAAGGTGATTGTTATCGACGGGAAGACCTATAAGAGCGTAAGCGAAATGCCGGAAGATGTACGCAGGCACTATGAAGAGGCGATGCGCTCGCTCAAAGATCAGAATGGCAACAGTGTCCCGGATGTGTTTGAACAGAACAACTTGCTGGTAGACCAAAACAAAAATGGAGTTCCAGATATCGTTGAAAATACTCCCGGGGAAAGAATTTTCACCAGCGCCATGAAGATCCTGATCGACGGCAGGGAATTCAACAGTATTAATGATCTCCCACCTGAAGCGCGTGCTAAATATGAACAGGCTATGGGTGCGCTAGATGCGAACCGAAACGGTATGCCTGACTTTTTGGAGGGGATGATCCGAGCGCAGCCAGACTCTACTCCTGTTGCGGCAAGCTTTGCCACACAATCGCCTCCTGCGATTCCGCGTACACCGATGCCGATGGATGCGCCAACGATCACTCCCGATACCTCCAATGGCTGGATGCTTGGATTGCTGGCGGCATTGATCTTGTTTCTGTGCTTAGCCGGAGCTGTCGGAGGCTGGTATTTTTTCCTGCGTTGAGCCGAGTTGCGATACCGACTTGCACAGATTAGGGTTTGATTAGAGGTTCAAGAGGCGCTTGACTTTGCCCTCTAATTTTTGTATAGTATCTGAGTACTACTACAGAGTGCCGCATAAGTATCTAAACTTTAAATCCGAATTTCAACCTGACGATGTATTGGAAAAGTTTAGTTACTTTAATCCAAGCGGTCATATGATTAGGAGATGGCACCGTCGCCGTATGGCGTCTGTGCCATTTGTTTGTAACTACACATCTCATATTTTTTTTAAGGAGCACCAATGATCCAAGTCAATGGTCTCACCAAGGACTATGGCGCTCGCCGTGCTATTGACAATCTCACCTTCGATGCGGAGCAAGGGGAAATCGTCGGATTTCTCGGTCCCAACGGCGCGGGAAAAACAACCACCATGCGGATCCTGACGGGCTACATGCCACCCACAGATGGCACTGCCCTCGTCGCCGGCTATGACATTGTCGACGAGTCGCTGGAGGTCCGCAAGCGCGTGGGTTATCTGCCGGAAACGGTTCCTTTATATACCGACATGACCGCCCTTGAATATTTAAAGTTCATGGCTGATTTAAGACACATTCCGGAATCGGAAGATCGCGCCTACGAGACTTTGGAGAGAGTCAATTTGGTGGACCGCGCCAATAGTTATATTGGCAATTTTTCCAAGGGCATGCGACAACGCATGGGCTTGGCACAGGCGCTGATCCATCGTCCCGAGGTGCTCATTCTGGATGAACCTACGATCGGTCTTGATCCGGCGCAGGTGGTCGAGATCCGCAGCGTCATCAAGGACATCGGCAAAGACCGCACGGTGTTGCTGTCCACACATATTCTGTCCGAAGCGCAGCAGATGTGTGACCGGGTCCTGATCATCAATAAGGGGAAGATCGTCGCTGAGGACACACCGGAAAACTTGCAATCGCGACTGGTCGGCTCACAGCGCGTCGTCGTGCGCGTGCGCGGTGAAGCGGATGAACTCCCGGCCAAGATCAGCAAAGTCAAAGGCGTACACGATGTGGAAGCCAAACCGGATGGCTCAGTCGAATTTGAATTTTCCGCCGGACAGGACATCCGCCCGCAGGTGGCGAAAGCGGTGATCCATGCAGGCTATGATCTGCTCGAGATGCGTCCCATCGGCTTGAGCCTTGAGGAGATCTTCCTCGAATTAACCCGCGACAACGCAGCCAGCAAGAAAGCTTCCTGAGGGAAATATGCGTAACATTTGGACCATTGCAAAACGGGAATACGATCACTACTTCATTAGTCCGATCGCGTATGTTGTGGCATTCATGATTTTATTGACACTGGGTATCATCTTTGCTGTCAACTTAGAGTATTACATTCAAAGTGCATTTCAATCGTTCGGCGCTACACCGGATATTTCTCCGATCACCGGAGCGTTTGGATTTCTGCTTGTGCTCACCATTCCTGCTTTGACGATGCGCCTGCTCGCAGACGAAGCGCGTATGGGGACCCTGGAATTATTGCTCACCGCTCCCGTCCGAGACTTTGAGCTCGTTGCCGGCAAATGGCTGGGCGGCTTGCTCTTCCTCTTATCTATTCTGGCGGTTACCTTGATTTACCCGATCATCCTGAACGGCATTGTTCTTGGAAGTGTGACTATCATCCCGCCGCTCGTTACGCCTGGGATCGACCGGCAGTTGCTGCTATCCTCCTATATTGGAGTGATCCTGGTTTCCGCTTCGTTTCTCGCCCTGGGCGTGGGAATATCCGCCATCTTTACCAACCAGATCGCGGCGTTTTTTGTCACGCTTAGCATCTTTGTCCTCTTGTGGTGGTTGATCGGATTTCCCGCCAGTGTTCTGCAACAGGAAAGTGCCAGGAACATTTTCCAATATCTCAGTATGCAGACACATTTCTACGACGCGTTTAACACGGGAAACATCAATCTAAAAGATGTCGTCTACTTCATTAGTTTGATCGCACTCGGTCTCTTCATGGGCACCACGGCTGTTGAAATTAGGAGATGGCGCTAATGAGCAACAAGGCACAATCCAAGAATTATTCCTACTTGGCGCTCGTCTTTGCCTTGATTGCATTGATTGCGTCCTTACTGTTGGGAATCACGCGTGGCCTGGTGGCGATGGGTGTCTTTACCGTCGCCAGTGTAGATAACCTCAACCGCGCGATCATCCTCAGCATCGGCGTGATCGTGCTGGGACTCGCAATCTACGCCATCCTGGAGCCCGACCGTGTCCGCCGCACATTCACCGGTCGTCAGGCGCGCTATGGCAGTAACGCGGCGGTCACGATCATCGCCTTCCTTTTTATCTTGGTCTTTGGAACAGGGATCGTGCTTGCCAACCCGGTCCCAATCGCCGATCTGACTGAAGACAAAACGAACACGCTATCCCCAGAACTGCTCGCGGCGATCAAATCGCTGCCCGAGAAAGTAACTGCGACAGGTTTCTTTGCTCAGAACAGCAGGGACACAGCCGAGAAGCTATTGAATAACATCAAATCCAGTAGCAATGGCAAATTCGATTACAAATTCATCAATCCCGATCAGGATCCACAAGCTGCTTTGAATGCAGGCATCACCGGCGATGGGAAAATTCTTTTGCAGATGGACCAACAAAAAACGATTGTTGCCTTTGCGAGTGAGGATGAAATCCTGAAAGGGTTGCTGCGACTGCTAAACCCTGAGAGCAGCGCGATCTATTTCCTGACCGGGCATGGCGAGCGTGACACCAAACAGAGCGGCGAAACAGCTCTGACGCGTGCTGTAGCCACATTGGAAAGCAAGAACTATAGCGTCAAGACTCTTAATCTCCTGGCAGAGAACACCATTCCGGACGACGCGCGTGTGATCGTTATCGCGGGACCGACTAAGCCGGTTTCAGAGGATGAAGTGAAACTTCTCAAGGATTTCCTTGGCAAAGGTGGTTCCCTGATTGTGATGGAAGATCCCACGGCGCTGACTCAGTTTGGCGAGTCAAAAGATCCGCTCGCCGATATGCTCGCACACGATTGGGGAATCACGTTCGATAATGACATCGTGATTGACTTGAACAGCCCTCAACCGACAACTGCGGCTGCAGCGATCTATGATTCATCGCACGCTGTCACGATTAACATGAACAATCTGGTGGCATTCTTCCCCTTCACGCGCAGCCTCGAGGTGGGCACAGCGCCGGAGGGCGTTACCCTCAGTCCGATCGTGCAAACGAATGAACGTTCCTGGGGTGAAACGGACTTTTCCAGTCTGTCGCAGGGCGGGCAGGTGTCACGTGATGCGGGCGAAAAAGTAGGTCCATTGACCCTGGCCGTCGCTGGCGAAAACGCGACCACGAAAGGACGGGTCGTGGTCTTTGGCACGTCGGAGTTTGCTGTGGATCAGATCTTCGATGCCTATGGTAATGGGGATATGTTCGTGAACTCGGTCGATTGGACGGCCGAACAGGAAAACCTGACAAGTATTACCCCCAAGAACCCGACGGAGCGCACTTTTAATGTTCCTTCGCAAATCCACTGGATT
>DATHUN010000406.1:0-6236 GCA_035462205.1 Anaerolineales bacterium | reverse complement strand
TTTCGTGTGGAGACGATGACACAAAAATATCGTGTTTTGCTCGTGTCCTGGAGCATTGTTATTTGGTTTTTGAGCGCCTCGATCGCCAGTTTTGGAGGTTTCTCCGATTCTGACGTATGGCAGATTCTCAACCGTCTCATTGGATTAGGCGCGGCGTTTACCATCTTGTTCGCCTACCAGCCTCCAGCCTGGATTAAGCGGCGCTTCGGTGTGAGTTCGCTTACGTAGGAGAATAACGAGATGCGGATGGCTAGAGAGCACAAATAAAGTGCACGGGGTCTCGCCCAGCACCAGCAGAAATCTCGTGTTCCCAGCCAAGCACAGACGATGTAAAATAGATACGAGCTATAAAAACCAGGCAATATAGAAGCCACTCATCGTAATTGCTTCAAATGACAGCAGGCAACGGTGAGACATTCCTCCCCACTTAATTTCCATTGCAGACCGAATCTCTTGCCCTGGGCATGATCCAAACGGAAGCATACTGTAGATATTTATTATTCGGTTTTGGGAGCATTAATAAGTGGTAATTAAATGATTGGACTGGAAAGCCAGAAAACACTGGAAGTCGAGCCGGAAATCGCGGAAACGCATGCTGATGGAGTGACATTGGCATCCCGTCCAGTGCGCGACCCTCTATTGCTGACCATCATCGGCACGGCCCTTGGCTTGGCATTGTTTGTGCTCGGAACGGCGCTCATCTGGGGGACAAGCCCAATTTTGATACAGGCTCCCTGGTATATTCCCTTCATTAGCTCATTCGTGGCGCTGATAACGCTGTGTATTTCTTATCTGGCGTTGGGACGTTATCATGTGATGCGCGACTCGCTTTCCTTTTGGGTGGGCTGCGGCTTTGCCGCCTACGGAATTGGACAAATTATCTATGCCTTGACCTGGCCCGGTCTCCTGCCCAATGGCGCTGCGATCCTGGGGCATCTTGCCAATACGCCCCCTTGGATCGCCATCGTGGATCTCAGCATCTTGAGCGTATTTTTGCTGGCTGCCATCCTCATTCCCTGGCCGACGACACAGCATTTCATGGGGCTGCGCTGGCTTTGGATCGTAGGGCTCTGGCTCGTCCTGGCTGCGGTTGGATTTGGTCTGCTCGTATATTTTGAATCGCATCTGCCTCTGTTAGTGACGCCAGAAGGGAAATTTACACAGCCACAGCGTATCGGCATAGTTGTCATTATGCTGTTGTTTGTAGTGGGCAGCCTGGTATCTACACTCTACTACCGTCGTTCCGGCGATAAGCTGGCTGGCTACATCGCCTTGCCTCAACTTGCGCTCGTCTCTATTTGTTTGATGGTGCTGATCGGTGGCAAGCGTTATGACTTGTGGTGGTATGTACAGCGCGCGATTCTGGTAACTGGATATTTGACCGTGCTGTTTGGCTTGCTTTCCGAGTACGTGCGCCTGCTGCGCCGCGAGGTCGAGGGCACACGACTGCTCGAAGCAATTCTCGATAATATCCCGATCGGTCTCGCGGTGACGGGTGGTCCACCCCATTACCCAATCTCACGTGTCAGCCGCCAGGGACTGGCGATGACCAAGCGTCCACCGGATCAATTGATCGGCATACCAACCGGCCAACATCAAGCCGGATGGAAGATCTTTCTGCCGGATGGCGTGACGGTCCCCACACCCGAACAGATGCCTCTCTACCGGGCGAGCCGGTTTGGAGAAGAAGTACGGAACATGGAACTGATGATGCAGCCAAGCGAGGGACTTCCTATCCCCATTCTTGTCAACGCATCTCCCATCCGCGATGCACAGGGGAATGTCGTCGCTGCAGTAAATACCTGGCTCGATATTACCGACCGCAAACGTGCGGAGGAGATCCTGCAGCAAAGCGAAGCTCTGTATCGCTCGATTGCCCGTAGTATTCCAAACGGTGGCATTTTTGTCGTGGATCGCAGCTTGCGCTATGTAATCGCCGAGGGATCCATCGTCGAAAGATTTGGTTTGACGCGCGAGATGCTCGAAGGTCACACGGTTTTCGAAGTCTTTGATTTGGCGACCGCCGCGAAAATGGAGGCACGCTTCCGCCGTGTGTTTGCTGGCGAGACGATTAGCTACGAGACCGAGCATAACGGGCGCATCTATTGGACGCAGCATGCGCTCCTGGGCGATCCACTGGAACAAACGATTGTCATTACGCTGGATATCACCGAACGCAAGCAGGTGGAAAAAGCACTCAGCGATTCGGAACAACGTTTCCGCGCCATCGTCAACCAGGCAACGGCCGGTATTATTCGCTCCGATGAGGAGGGCAAATCGATCTTTGTGAATCAGGCGTTCTGTAAGATGCTTGGGTATAAAGAATCGGAGCTGCTTGGAAACACCATTTGGGTATACACCCATCCCGATGACCTGGAGAAGAATCGAATCCTGTTCGACCGGCTGATGGACAAAAGCATCCCGTTTCAGCTGGAGAAACGCTTCATTCGCTGGGACGGCTCGATCCTATGGGTGAACGTGAGCGCGGCTCCCATTGTAGATCCGGTTGGACGGACCCAATCGGTGGTATCCGTCGTGATCGATATCACCGAACGCAAGCGGGCAGAAGAAGACCTCCAGCAGCTGAATCTACAGTTGGAAAGCCGGGTCGTGGAACGGACAGCAGAACTGCAAACGGCAAACAAAGCATTGGAGGAAAACCGCGCCCGCCTGCAGGTTCTCTCGCAGCGTTTGGTGGAGGTACAGGAGCAGGAACGTCACGCTCTCGCCCGCGAATTGCACGACCGCGTCGGCCAGAGCTTGACGGCACTCAACCTGAATCTCACGATCATCAGCGATCAGCTCGCGCATCCGGTGACTTCACCCGTCGGTAATAGGCTGACCGATTCGATTAAGCTCGTGACCGAAATGATTGATATCGTGCGTGATGTTATGTCTGATCTTCGCCCGGTGGTCCTGGATGAATATGGCCTGGTGGCGGCGCTACAGTCATATATTGGCAAGTTTCAGGCACGCTATAGCATTCAGGTGGATTTCAATCAGTCGCAGCGGTCGCTTCCCCGGCTGGGTGCCGCATTGGAAATGACAATTCTGCGCATCGCACAGGAAGCATTGCTCAACATCGCCCGCCATGCCCAAGCCGATCATGTGACGATCTCGGTGCATTGCGAGCAAAATAGCGTTTTACTAACAGTGCAAGATAATGGTATTGGCATAGATGCCATCGAGGAAGATAACCGCGACGGGCATGGGCTCGTGATCATGCGCGAACGCGCCGAAGCGGTGGGCGGCATTTTGCGCCTCTCTTCCCCAGGGGGAAAAGGGACGCTGGTGGAAGCGATGCTGCCATTTTATAATAGCAATAAGACCAATGCCGGAAATGAGGAGCGCGAATGATCACAGTCTTGCTTGCCGACGATCACGGTATTGTCCGTGATGCGTTGCGTTATCTGCTGGAAGCGCAGGGGGACATTCAGATCATTGCCACCGCTGCCGATGGGCAGGAAGCGGTCGAGCTTGCCACCAGTAACTGTCCGGATGTAGCTGTAATGGACATTTCCATGCCGCGCATGGATGGGATCGAGGCAACCCGTCAAATTTGCGGGTTGTGTCCGCACACCCATGTAGTGATGTTAACGATCTACAACTCTGCCGAACATATCCAACATGCCTTGCAGGCAGGAGCCTCCGGTTACGTCCTCAAGGAAGCCGCTGGTCAGGAGCTCGTAGCGGCCATCCGGGCGCTCCATAATGGCGGAAATTATTTTAGTCCGCGTATCGATACTCGTCATATCCGCAGGCCGTAAGAGACAGGTCTTGTGACCATGCACACGCAATACAAAAGTCCTCCGCAAGGAGGACTTTTGTATTGCGTGTGCGGCTCGGCTCACCGAGCAGGATCAGCCGGTTTTACGGTGCTGACCTCGGAGCGGGTCTCGTTCAGCTTAGCCATATTCAAATGTTTCCGGAACGTGTTCTGGAAGTACGCCGTGACGAAGGGGGCTACCGGGATAGAGAGCAGGTGTTTCATACCTTTATAACGGCTCATCAATTCTTCGTACATTGTCCATTTGTCGAGGACTTTGATGGCACTATATATTGCCACGAGGAATTTCTCTGGCGGTTCCCCGGCGAAATATCCCGTCAGAATGGCCTCGCGGTAGATCTTCAGCAATGACGCAGGCAAGTACCGGCCCGCAGAAAAAATTTGCTGCTTGAATGTTTCTGGATGCGTGAGAATCAGCCCCAGGTCCGAATAGATGGGGGCGAGGCGGGTCTTGATGTCGATCACGCATACCTTTTGATCGTCCGAATACAGCACATTATCGCAGGTCATGTCCGCATGCGATTGCGAGAAGGTCATCGAATTAAGATGGATATGCTTCAGCTTCTGGTCAAACTGATTGATGATTTCTTCTGCCTGGACGCGGCCATGACTCGATTTCTCGAGCCGCCGGGCAAAATGCTCCACCTCGGTCAGGATATCCTCATTGGAGAAGCTGACGTCTTGCGGCGTGTTTACATGTTGATGAAAATAATGCAGCCATTTTCCAGTTTTGGTCGCAGCATCCATTAGTTCGTGAATATTGCCGCCATTACGCTGGTCGACGAGAATTTTCCGTAATGGGTGTGATGGATATTCCTCCATGACGATTGCGTAATACTTCTCGATATAGTCGAGCGGACGAATCACGCTGAGGTCCTCATCCTTGCCCGCCAGACGGTCGTACACAAATTCCAGAGAACGATATTCGATAGGAACGTTCGCGTGCAAGTCTGTGGCGATGGCCCGGGAGAGCGAGTCCATTTTTGGATTGCGACGAATCTTTACCAGCACGGTCTTCTTGCTCCCGCTCGCCAGGATCACGGGATAGCGCAGGATAAAAGAATTCTTATACGAGCGAAATTCTGGGTCATCCGTGTCAAGGCGCGCCCCACGTCCGTACCAGGCGCTCAATGAATTTTTTAGATGAGCGGCAATCCCATCCAAAATCGGTTTATCCAGCTCCGTCTGTTTATAGGGTACAGGCACCGGTTCATTCTCCTTCAAAGGATTGCGTCAGCACATTGAGGATGCTTTGCCGAAACTTTTCGCCAACTGCGGTCCACGAATAACGTTCTTTCGTCAAACGAAAACTCTCTTCTCCAAACGACCGGCACAGCTCTGGATCTTGCAGCAGCTTCAACAACGCGCTCGCAAGTCCCGGCACATCACCGGGTGGCACCAGCCAGCCGTTCTTTCCGTCCTCTACAAAATCGGGGATGGCGCCGACCCGAGTCGCAACGATGGGGAGGTGGGCGGTCATCGCTTCGATAAAGACGATCCCAAACGGCTCCA
This sequence comes from Anaerolineales bacterium, assembly GCA_035462205.1. Classification (GTDB taxonomy): domain Bacteria; phylum Chloroflexota; class Anaerolineae; order Anaerolineales; family Villigracilaceae; genus Defluviilinea. The sequence continues at coordinate 937 of DATHUN010000406.1, read as the reverse complement.
TATGGGTTGGCAGGCAGAAGACACTCGCTCGCTGGTAATAGGAATCCAATTCATCCGGCTGCACAGGTCCGATCACGTCACAGTTCGGAAGGTGGATATCCGGCCGCGCTCCAACGATGGTCAAGTGCGCCTCCGGACATTTATCGCGCACCTCCTGGAACGCCTGGACGAGATCCGGTCCACCTTTGCGTCTCCAATCCAGGCCGACGAACAAGATTTCCGGCTTCGTATAGTCACTATTCTCGCGCTTCTCAGAGTGCACGTTTGCATTGCTGCCTGCATAGACACAAACAACCTTGTCCCGCGGTTGGCCATACTCTTCGATCACCGAGCGCAAGACATTGGTGCTTCGAACGAAGATGAGGGAAGCGTGCTGATAGACTTCCCTCTCCAAAGCGATCCACTTGGATGAGTACAGGTTATCCCGGCTGGCGGTATAGTTCAGATTCTCCAGGTGGGTATGATCGGTATAAATGAAATGAGGTGTGCCGGGTGTACTGGTGTCGAACAAAGACTGCATTTGGAACGAAAATACGTACTCTCCCGCGCAAATGATCTTCCGAAGAAGCTGCCGGACCTGCCGAAATATATACGGCGTGCGCCAAAAGGCGAGCCGAAATTTTTTTCTGCGTTGGGCGATGTCTTTGCCGTAAAGAAGGGCAGTTACGATACTGTTGACCAGAACTATATCTGGTCGCTTCCTGATCAGGGTGGAAATGTCGATGACATCCACTGCATAATCAGGGAATTGTTGCTGAATCACCCCGTCAACGATGCGATTTGCAAGGGGCCATGCTTTCGGTCGAATGAAAGCAATGCGCTTCCTTTTATCCATCATATTCTGTTTTTAAGATTACCTCTCCGATAAAATTCAAAAATCTAAAGGCGACACACTCCGAATCTCACATTCCGCGGATTATAGTAACAGGTAACCCCT
>DATHUN010000405.1:0-3340 GCA_035462205.1 Anaerolineales bacterium | reverse complement strand
TCCGTATGACATTTGGTGTCAATACCTCACCGTTTGCGGGCAAAGAAGGTCGCTGGGGTACCTCGCGTAGGTTGCGTGAGCGCTTGTTCGAAGAGCTGCGTACGAACGTTTCCTTGCGGGTCGAAGAAACAGACTCAGCTGAGAACTTCCTCGTCTCCGGTCGCGGTGAGCTGCACCTTGGCATCCTCATTGAAACGATGCGCCGGGAAGGCTATGAATTCCAGGTCTCCCGCCCCGAAGTCATCTTCCATAAAGCGGAGGATGGCGCCTTGCTCGAACCGTATGAAGAGGTCCACATCGAGACCAGCAATGAGACCGTTGGGGCGGTGGTGGAAATGCTGGGGATGCGACGCGGCTTGATGCAGGAAATGCACGATGCCGGTCAGGGAATGACGCGCATGGTCTACATCGCACCGACACGCGGGCTGCTCGGCTTCCGCTACCAGTTCCTTACCTCTACGCGCGGCGCAGGTGTCATGCACACCATCTTCCATGGCTATGATGAAATGTCCGGACCGATGTCCACCCGTCAGACGGGCTCACTGGTCGCCTGGGAGGCGGGCGAGACCACTGCTTATGCATTGAAGAATGCCGAAGAGCGCGGCACGCTGTTCCTGGGTCCCGGCGTTTCTGTATACGAAGGCATGGTTGTCGGCGAGAATTCACGCGGTGCTGACATGCCGATCAACGTCTGCAAGAAGAAGCATCTGACGAATATCCGTTCGGCAGGTGCCGATATGGAAATCCGCCTGACGCCGCCGCGGCGCATGTCGCTGGATGAAGCAATCGAATACCTCTCGGACGATGAGCTGCTTGAAGTCACGCCCGAGTCCTATCGCATCCGCAAGCGTATTCTCGATACCGAAGAACGCGGCAAGCAGACGAAGAAAGCCAAAGAGCAATTGGAAGAGGCATGACCCAGTGGAGCGGGATGTCTTCCTGCACCATTCAGTAAACAAAATGTCTCGGAAATTCCGAGACATTTTTATTCTCAACAACTCACCTTCACGAGCGAGCTATTCGCCGTACCGCTGGGACCATAGACTTGTAAATAATATGTTGTATCTTGCCCATCTTCTATCGTGATGGATTCAGTAAATGCTGTGGAGTTGGGCGGTAGTTCGGCGACTGCTTCTCCGTTGCGGAAGATGCGATAGCCGGTTTCGTCGCTAGCTCGATCTTCCCATTGCAAGTTGAAGGTCAGCATGCCGCCAGTGCACGAGAAATCCCAATTCGTAAGAGAAGGTGCTATTGGGGGTGCAAGCGTGGCCGTGGGCGGCGGGGTAAGAGTCGGAACGACCCAGTAGCTGCCCGAGAGCTCCACATATTCGCCCCACAACCAGCAGGTGCCGGATTTGGTATCGGGGGTTTTCACCAGCCAAAAATTGGTCGGATCATACCGTCCGGCGATTTCCAATTGCTTCTTGGCTAGATACGTGAAAACAACTTGATAATCCTGACCCGGTCCCTCGCGACAGTTGGTCTGTTGCAATACGGTCAGCATCGGAGTGGAGTAAGTGGGTGTGATCGTCGCCGTCCCTGCTCCCTTTGTCGGCGTGGATAACCCTGTGGTCGTGGCTATGACCGAAGTGGAACCCGTCGGTGTGACCGGAACCTCACTGGCATTAGGAGTCTGTGCCTGCAATGTCAGGGCGATTACCGTCGCCGCCTGATCGTTCACGGAAATCGGCGGTGTCGTGCCTGGGACATTGCAGGCCAAGATCGCGCCGATTAAAGCAAGCACGGCGAGTCTTGATTTGGCTACTGTTTTCATAGTTTTCTTTCCGGTCTACTCGATTTTCTTATGCGCCCGTCCACCGATGCGGAAGAATTGCACATGGCCCTTTTCATCACGGAAAAACTCTCCGAGGGCATTCTTGTATGGCTCGTCAAAGCCGACCACCCTGTCTTTCCCGTAAAAGGCAAAGCGGATGGGCGGAAGCGCGGGACCGGGAGGCGTATCTGGCATGGGAAACCCTCCCAGCGGAATGTGATGATAGATCAACTGTCCACCTTTGACTTTCAGGTCAAAGCATTCCGTTCCTATTTTATAACGCCCGACATATTCTTTAAGTTCCGCATGCGGAACTTCGATTGGCTTGGGGATTTCTGATTTTGCATGGAAATACAAGTCCAATGCCCTGGCGAAGATTGCTGAGGTGATGATGCCACCATCGTCGCTGTTGGTCAGGATGGCGCAGGCGAAATCCCCTTTGGGAATAAAGAAGAAGTATGCCTGTTGACCATGCGTCGCGCCGCCATGCGCATATGCAGTGATGCCGGCCACTGTGCGAATAAACCACGTGATTCCCATCATGCCGCGTCCGCCGGCATCTGCCTGGGGAACGCGCATCGCTTTGAGACTTTTGCCCGAGATAATGCCTTTCCTTCCGTTGCTCATGTGGAAGCGGGCGTATTTGAGCAGATCACGGACGGTGCTTACGACTCCTCCCACGCCGTTGCCTGCTCTGCCAATCGCCCAGGGACGCGCCACCTTGACCTTCCCGTTGACAACCTGGTGCCCAACCACGAAGCGATGTGTAATTAAAATGTCGCTTGGATAAAAGAAAGTCATATCCAGTCCCAGGGGGGTCAACAGCATTTCCTGCACTGCCTGTTCATAGGGTTTTTTCGTGACAACTTCGATGATTCGTGAAGCGACGTTGAATCCTGTATTGTTATAAGACCAGATCGTACCCATCGGCTGGACCTGTTCCATCTTGGCGATATCTCTGACCATCTTGTCGAGCGCCTCGTCGCCATTGCCAAAGTCGTTGAAGTAATCGCCAACCCAGCCAGCCATGTGGGTGAGCAAATGCCGCACCGTGACTTTTTTGCTGACGTCTTTATCTTGTACTTTGAAGTCTTTGATGTATTTCCTTACAGGTGCATCCAGATCGATCTGTCCCTGCTCCACGAGCTGCATGATTACGGTCCCGGTAAATGTTTTGCTGATCGAACCTGTTTGGAAGAGCGTATCCACCGTAATCGGCAGCGGATGCTCCACACTGGTGAGGCCAAATCCAGCGGTAAGCTCTTCCCCTTTGTGATAGATGCCAATTGCAACGCCAGGGACTTGCAGGCGCTTCATCTCTTTGACGATGAATTTGCCGATCGTCCCGAAATTTGAATCTTTGCTGGGGGAGGATTTTGTGTTCATGATTTGATTATAAACAGACTTCGGAAGTCTAGAAGACTTCCGAAGTCTGTGCTCACTCTGAGCATAGCGAAGAGTCTATATAGAGATTCTTCGCTCAGAATGACATATGAAAGCTCAGGAGCACATTCACAAGTTAGCTCGAAGTTCTTACTCTCCGCTCCCCTCCAGCCACGTGGACAT
>DATHUN010000404.1:0-4589 GCA_035462205.1 Anaerolineales bacterium | reverse complement strand
AAGCGACGACATTGGCACAAGTGTTGAGCGGGAGATACAACCCGGAGTTGTATCCCGCCCAACGGATTGACCCAAAAGAGGGCAGGATCATCTGGCTGGTGGATGAAGACGCCGCCAGCAAGCTGCCGATGGATTTGGTGCGAAAGTTTTGTGAAGGTTAAGTAATGTCATTGTCCCGGCATAACAGCCGGGGTTGCGAGCGAATGAAGTGAGTGAAGCAATCTCCTATTAACCTGTCATTGCTTCGTCGGGCAGGTGCCCTCCTCGCAATGACAGGTTAAATTGGAGGCATTATGGAATTGGCAATGGTTGGTTTGGGCAAGATGGGGTTTAACATGACCACGCGTCTCATTCAGGGCGGACATCGCGTGGTGGGGTTCGCACACTCCGTAGAAAGCATCCAAGCAGCCGAAAAAATCGGCGCTGTGGGAGCCAGCACTCTCCAAGATGCGGTCAACAAGCTCATCTCGCCGCGCATTGTCTGGCTGATGATTCCCGCCGGCAACCCGACCTTTGAAACCATTGGTTTTCTGACGAAGATGCTTGCCAAAGGCGATGTTGTCATCGACGGCGGAAATTCATATTACAAAGATTCCATCCGGCATGCCGAAATGCTCGCAGAAAAGGGAATTGAATTTGTCGACTGCGGCACCAGTGGCGGCATCTGGGGCTTGAAGGAAGGATACAGCATGATGGTCGGCGGCAAGCCCGAGGTCGTAGAAATGCTGCGTCCTATTTTTGAGACCCTTGCACCAGCACCGGATAAAGGCTGGGGATATGTCGGTCCGCACGGCGCGGGCCATTACGTCAAAATGATTCACAACGGGATCGAGTACGGCATGATGCAGGCGTTTGCCGAGGGCTTCAGCATCCTGAAATCCAAAAAGGAGTTTGGGATCGATCTCGCCGAGGTGTCTCGAATCTGGCAGCATGGCAGCGTCGTCCGCTCGTGGCTGTTAGATCTCGCCGCCCGCGCTCTGGAGCAGGACCCGAACCTCGCGGATATCAAACCCTGGGTCGCGGACTCCGGTGAAGGCCGCTGGACCGTATTCGAATCTATTGACCTGGATGTGCCGGCGCCCGTCATCACACTAGCGTTGCAGACGCGTTTTGCCAGCCGGGACGAAGAAAATTTCACGGCACGCATGCTTGCCGCGCTGCGTAATCAATTCGGCGGACATGCCGTTAAGCACGAAGGAGGCTAAGATTTATGGCTGGCAAAGATAATGGTTTACCGACTTCGATCGTTATTTTTGGCGCTTCTGGTGATCTGACAAAGCGCAAGTTGATTCCGTCCCTGTTCAATTTATATTGCAAGGAACGTATGCCCAAGATGTTCCGCATCGTTGGGTATGGCAGCACGGAGTTTACGGACGAATCGTTCCGCGAGCATCTGAAGGAAGGCATGCAGGAATTTTCAGATGCAAAATATACGGCGAAAGAATGGGATGACTTCGCGTCGCATCTTAATTATGTGAAGCACGGTTACACACCCGAAGATTTCACGCAGCTCAATCAATATCTCAACGAATGGCAGGGCGAAGATGAGAATCGCGTCTATTACATGGCAACGCCCCCGGATGCATTCCCCAAGATAATTGATCTTCTTGGCGAAACCAAACAATTAAAAGAAAATCACGGTTATCGCCGTGTGGTGATTGAGAAGCCCTTTGGCACCGATCTGGAATCGGCTAAGAAATTAAACGAACAAATCCACAAAGTGTTGAAGGAAACACAGATTTATCGCATTGACCATTATCTCGGTAAGGAAACAGTCCAAAATATTTTGGTGACCCGTTTTGCCAATACGATCTTCGAGCCATTGTGGAATCGAAATTACATTGATCATGTGGAAATCACGGTCGCCGAAAAAGTGGGCGTGGAACATCGTGGAAAGTTTTATGAAAGAGTCGGTATCTTGCGCGATATGTTCCAAAACCATCTCTTGCAGTTGCTCTCCCTGGTTGCCATGGAGCCGCCAGTTTCCTTTGAGGCGACAGCGTTACGCAATGAAAAGGTCAAGGTGCTTAGCGCGATCACGCCGATGAAGGAAGACGAAATTGTGCGGGCGACGGTTCGCGGCCAATATAACGGCTATCGCCAGGAGGAAGGTGTTGATCCCAATTCCACCACACCGACATACGGCGCAGCGCGGTTTTTTGTGGATAACTGGCGCTGGCAGGGTGTTCCTTTCTACTTGCGTTCCGGAAAGTTTCTGAAGGAAAAGCTTTCGCAGGTTGTGATTGAATTCAAGTGCCCGCCACACTTGCTATTTCCTTCAGAAGCCAGTGATATGTCTCCCAACATGTTGGTCTTGTATTTGCAGCCGGATGAAGGCGTGCACTGGCGCTTCGAAGCCAAGGTTCCGGACACGGTGGCGGAACTCCGCTCAGTGGATATGGAATTTCACTACGCAGAATCGTTCGGCAAGACGGCACTACCGGATGCCTATGAGCGCCTCCTTCTCGACACGATGACGGGTGATGCGTCTCTTTTCACCCGTGCCGATGAAGTCGAAACGGCCTGGGGAATCATCGATCCCATTATTCACACCTGGGAGGCGCAGAAGGAGCCGCTTGCTTTGTACGAGCCGGGAACCTGGGGTCCTAAGGAGGCAGATGAGCTCCTCGCCCAGGATGGACGGTCCTGGTCGATGTGGGATGGAAGGATTCAATAGAACTAAACAGCCCGACTTGCGCAAGTCGGGCTGTTGATTTACAGGAAACTCGTTATTGTCCAACTGTGATCAGAGTTTTAATGCGCTCGTAGGTACCGGGTCCAATACCCGACACGTTGATAATATCTTCCGTGTTGACGAAGGGACCATTTTGGGTTCGGTAATCGATGATTTTTTGGGCGGTCGTCGGGCCAATACCGGGAAGAGTATCCAGCTCGGCGGCGGAGGCGGTATTGATGTTGACCAGCTCCGTCGTGGAAGTAACCACCTCCGGGACGGGCGTGGTAATGACAGGCGATCCGCCTTCAATATAAGGGACATCCAGTTTCTCGCCGTCTTCGAGCAATTGTGCCAGGTTGATGTTGGTCTTATCCGCCTCCGCCAAAAAGCCACCTGCAGCAGAGATGCCATCCTGAATGCGCGCGCCCTGGGGCAGGGCATACACGCCCGGACGAGGCACCGCACCCGTGATATGTACCACAATAGGTTTATCAGTCGGCGCGGGACGAAGCGTCACTGCTTCTCCACTTGGGTTGCGTGCAACAACCCAAACGAGAGCCGCGAGAAATAACCCCAACAAGATGCCAGCGGTCATGTAGAGGATTGATTTGAGGCTTTGCATTGGCGTTATTTTACTGCAACTTCATCACTGACAGACTCTCGTTTCTGCTTGCTAGCCAAAACGCCAGACCCGCCAATTTGCTCATACGTTGAAAATAACGTGGCATCTCCTCGTAAGGAATACTCACAAAGCCAAACTTTTGATAAAGTGGTTCCAATGAAGAGAGGCAGGTGAGATAGAGGGGACGCGGGCTGTCTATCAGCAGGTGCTCGATGATGACACGCGCCAGACCTTGACCGCGATATTCCGGCAATACCGCGATCGAAGCTAATTCGTGGATATCCCTCCCGTGCGGCTTAATCTGGCCCGTGGCGATGACCTGATCTTGGGTATCCACAGCGACGACGAAGCGCCTCCAATCCAGGCTCATTGGGTTGATGCCAACCGAATGGATTAAGTCTTTGATTACGCCGGCATCCGCTTCTCGCGCCGGGCGGAGAGTATAGTTCATCATCCCGTTTCTAAATCAGCCCTGCTGCAACGACGATAATGAAGGTTGCAATGAACCAGTGAATCAGGAAGGGCCACACAAAGGATTTGGTGCGATAGGCGACCCAGCCAAAGGCGAAGCCTCCGAAGATTGTGGAAAGAGTCTCGATTTCGGGCTTACTGATATGTGCCAGCGCAAATGGGACGGCTTGTAGCCACATGGCTTCGGGTCCGAACTTGCGCGCGTAGCCAAACAGAATCCAGCCGCGGAAGAAAAACTCCCAGCCAATCAGGTCAAGAAATGTTGTCCATGGCAAACCGACAGTATACGGCTTGTAATAATCCTTCATGGATGCATCCCCGTGCCCGAGAAAATAAATTACGGGCGCCATGATCAGAATACCAAGGGCGGTGATGATGAGACCAGCTTTCCAATCACCCAGCGAAAAGCCGTACTCGTTTGGATTTTCGCGAAATAGGAAGATAATCAAAATCAACGGGATGATCAGATACAGAATCACACGGTCCCAATATTTTAGGGATGTAAGCTTGTGATAATAGTCCACCATTAATAGTAATGTGGATACGATCGTGATAGTGACAACTTTCCAATCAAAATGAAGTCTTTCGCCGAGTAAATAGTTCATAGTTGATGGGGCCGGGGTGACCCACTGGGTCGCCCTTATTTCTTAATAAGGGAAATAAGATTGGTTTCCATTCGGTCCAAGTAATTGCGCAATTTTAGCTGCATCGCGGTGAAGTTCAAACCCCCAGTTGATGAAAAGTAACAATACGGCAAGAACGGCAACGAGGACAATAACTTTTCCGGCTGGGGATTCGTGCCAGCGCATCTGTAAAGAA
>DATHUN010000403.1:0-2323 GCA_035462205.1 Anaerolineales bacterium | reverse complement strand
CGGCGCAACGGGTGTGAGGAGTGCGTCACAGGTTTCAAATGCCTTCTGAAAATCGTGACGGATCAACGTGCGCACCTTCTGTGCCTTTAAGTAGTAGGCATCATAGTAACCAGCGGAGAGGGCAAACGTGCCGAGCATGATGCGGCGCTTCGTTTCGGCACCAAAGCCTTGCTCACGCGTCTTTAAATAGACATCCATCAAGTCTTTGCCAGCACGTTCAGAAAGTCCAAAGCGGATACCGTCATATTTCGCAAGGTTGGAGCTGGCTTCGGCAAACAGGATCAAGTAATAGACGGGAATCGCATACTGTGTATGAGGTAAGGAAACTTCGACAGTTTCTGCACCCAGAGTTTCGATCTGTTTGATGGCCGCCCTGAGTGCAGCATCAACATTCGGATCGAGACCTTCGACAAAATATTCTTTGGGAATTCCCAGGCGAAGCCCGCGCAGGTTTTCAGATGTGTTCAAGATTTCAGAATAAGGTTGAACAGGCTCTGGGCGGGAGGTGCTGTCTTTGGGATCATGCCCTGCAATTGCCTCAAGAACCAGAGCCACATCGCAGGCGCTTCGTGCCATCGGACCGATCGTATCAAATGAGGAAACGAGCGGAATCAAACCGTAGCGGGAGACGCGTCCATAGGTGGTCTTGAGCCCAGTGATCCCGCAGAAGGAGGCTGGCATGCGGACGGATCCGCCGGTGTCTTCGCCAAGTGAGAAAGGCGCCAACCCCGCCGCGACCGCTGCTGCCGATCCGCCGCTGGAGCCGCCGGGAACGTGATCGAGGTTCCACGGGTTGCGCGTCGTGAAAAAACCGGAATTCTCGGTCGACGAACCCATGCCAAACTCATCCATATTGTTTTTGCCGAGCAGCACGGAATTTGTTGCCTTCAACTTTTTGATCGCCGTTGAGTCATAGAACGGTTTGTAATTTTCCAGAATCTTCGAAGAGCAGGTTGTGTTGACGCCGCGCGTCGAAATGGAATCCTTGGCAGAGTAGGGAATGCCAGTCAGCGGAGACTTTATGTCACCTGACTTGACCGGCTTATCTGCCGCCTGCGCTTGTTGGATGGCAAGCTCATCTGCAACGGTTACATACGATTTAAGCTGCGGGTCAAGCTTCTGAATGCGGTTCAGGTAGGCGCGCGTCAATTCTTCGGAAGAAATTTTGCGGCTCGAAAGTAGCTCATGCGCCTGCTGGATACTTAACTGGTGAAGGTCCATCGTTACTGTTCCATATGGACGCGCGGAATGACGATGTAATCATCCTTGGTTTGTGGCGCGTTGGCAAGGAACTCCTCCGTCGGAACAGATGCTTCGATCTCATCTTCCCGCGGTTGATTCTTATCAGTAGAAGCCAGATAGGCAGGAGGAACGTTGTCTGTATCTACTTCATTCAAGATGCTGACGTAATCTAAAATATCCTTGAACTGAGCAACGAACATCTCAATTTCTTCCTGCGAGAGGTCGAGCCGCGCAAGCGACGCGATTTCTTTCACCAATTTTTCGTCAACGGTAATCTCTTCTTTTTGGCGCATAAGAATTTTCCTAGGGTATCAAGCGACTGGGTCCTCGGTGCAGAAACACAACTTCGCGGATGCTCTTTTGATTGAGCATCGCAGCCAGTAGCCTTGACAGGCCAAATCCAAAACCGCCATGCGGCGGGCAACCGAACTTAAAGAAGTCCAGGTAAAACTGGATGGATTGGAGGTCCACACCCTTTTCCACGGCCTGTTTTACCAAAATATCGTAGCGGTGCTCGCGTTGAGCGCCGGTTGTGATTTCCATCCATTTCCAGAGCAGGTCAAAACTCTTGGTTTCCCTGGGGTTGTCAGCCTTTCTCATATGATAGAAGGGACGAACTTCCACAGGATAGTCAGTGATAAAAATAAACTCGTGCCTGTATTGTTCTTTGGCATATTCACATAAGAGACGCTCTCCCTGTGGATCAATATCTCCCTTTTTGGTGTCTGCAGAAGCGACGTAGGCTTTATCTCGCAAAATCCTTTGCGCCTCCTCCATCGTCACTTTTGGGAATGGGCGGGTTGGTATCCCAACTTCAACGTCAAACGTCTCTGCAATTTCATTGCCATGTTTTTCCCGGACCATTGTGAGCACATGACAGAGCCAGGCTTCTTCAAATTCCATAATGTCCTCGTGGGATTCAATCCAGGACATTTCCATATCCACGCTTGTAAATTCGGTGGAATGTCTGGGTGTGAAGGAGGGATCTGCCCGAAACGCCGGACCGATTTCGAAGACGCGGTCGAGCCCGGCCGCCATCGCCATCTGTTTGTAGAATTGTGGAGATTGTGCCAGAGAGGCT
>DATHUN010000402.1:0-5026 GCA_035462205.1 Anaerolineales bacterium | reverse complement strand
TTAAAAGGGAGTAATGGCTGTAAGGAGTGGCATCGCTGTAATGGCTTCTAACCAACGGGGAAATCAATACGACCGCAATCCGTCCTCCACCCTTTTTCGGCAAGCCGCAGCAGGAAGCATTGTCCTGGCCCTCATCCCAGTTCAGCACAATCAGGTATTTCTTGCTTTGCTTTTCAAGCGCGGGAATCAATTCATTTAGCTTATCGAAGATCCAGGCATCGGTGACAATGAGTTTGCAGTTGTGGGCATCGTTGCACATGTTCGGGGTGATGAAAATGAAGTTCGGCAGCGATCCAGTCCTGATATCCGATTCAAGATTCTCAAGCGGAACGACACTGCTCTCGCAGCGCACCTTGTTCAACCGGATGGTATTAAAGTAGACAAATGGATTGTGCTTCTGCTCATATTCTCCATCGTCCTGAGTTCCCAGCCCGCATGGCGTGTCCATATCCTCCTGGTAGGTCTTCCAGGTGCGGCCACTGGCTTCGATCAGATCGGGCAGACTGGTCGCATTGATAAAGCAGTCCTTGCAATTGCGCTGAATATTAAACGTATCGCCACCGATCATCGCCAGGTAATTCGGCAGGCTGGGATGTGTCACTGCGTAGAACTGTGTCAGCAAGGTATAGTCGCGCGCATACATATTGAACGTCGGCATATAGGGATTATTGATAATCTTTCCGTAGCCCTTGTTTTCGAATGTGATCACAACGATGTGCTCAAATATCGGCACGGATTTGGTCGGTACGGACGAGGCGACGTGCTTATTGGAACGCAAAGATAACGACGAGCAGGCGCTTACAAGTGAGAGTACTGCACAGAGAATTACGGTGTGACTCATAAGACGATTAGATAAGTCACTTTTGATTTTCACAAAACAGGTTGTATCACAGGCTTGCAATGCCTACAATCCGTAAATCCCCGATGGGGACTCATCTGATTCTTATCATGCCAGTCGAAGGCGCAAATTATCTATTGAAAAGGGGCAAGAATCAATTGATGGTTATCTTCAGCAGCGTGTCCCAAATAGGACAATCCCCAGGCTTTCGCGACTGTCTTCAACAAGGAATAATGGGTATAGGGAGTTGAGTCTTGGAACTGCCGCCTCACTTCCGGGGAGACAAGGACGACTGCTATCCGTCCGCCGGCTTCTGGTGGTAAGCCACAACACGAGTGGTTGCCTTGCCCTTCATCCCAGGTGAGCACGATCAAATAGTTAGAACTCAGTTGATCCAAGGCCGGGACGAGTTGCGTAAGGGTGTTGTTCAGCCACTGATCTGTTACATCGAGGCTACAATCATGGGCGCTATTGCATAGATTCGGGGTGATGAAAATAAAGTTCGGCAGCGTACCGGTGGCGATATCGGTTTGTAAGGCGGTAAGAGGAACGATGCTATTCTGGCAGCGCGTCCCATTTAGGCGAATCGGATCAAAATAAATGAATGGGTTATGCTTCTGAGCATAATCCTTTGTACTACCGACGAAACATGGCTCGGGCATATCCTCTTGGTAGGTTTTCCACGTCCGTCCGCTCGCCTCGATCAGATCTGGCAGGCTCGGCGCGTTGATAAAACAATTGCTGCAATTGGATTTGATTCCGAATGTGTCACCGCCAATCATCGCGATGTAGTTTGGAAGGCTTGGATGCGTAACCGCGTAAAATTCCGTTAGTAGTGTATAGTCATTAGCAAGCTGATTGAAGGTTGGCATGTCGGGGTTGCCGATCACCGTGCCAAATTCCTTGTTTTCGAAGATGATGACCGCAATATGGTCGAAATCAGGAACCGGCGGTTTTGGCGTGGCGGTCAAAGTGACCGTCGGTGTCCATGTAACCGTGGCGGTGGGAAGCGGCGTGAGCGTTGCAGTCGCTGTTGGCACGGGAGTTACCGGTGGTGTGCTCGGCACGCAGGCTGCCAAGAGAATCAAACAAGAAACACAGATTGTCAAACATTTCATTCAAGCTCCTTTAGAGTGAACTCACGATGCAGGTCCCCTGCCGGTACGGGTCAAAATTCAAATGAAAAATTAAGCAATTTCGAGGGGCTTGGTAGTCTAGGTTCAGCCGTTATGCAGTATGATCATCCGTATGACCGCAAACTTACACCGCTGGGATCTATCGCCAGAAGAAGCGGTGCGCGTACAAAAAGAGTTGCGTGAGCGCATCATTCTAAAATGGGATGAGAGACCTGTAAAAACTATCGGTGGCGTAGATATCAGTATCAAGCCTGAGACGGCGCGCGCTGCGATTGTCGTTCTCCGCTTTCCCGAACTGACGCCTGTAGAAGCCGTCACGGCGGACGCACCACTTGTGTTTCCTTATATTCCGGGCTTGCTCTCTTTCCGGGAGGGTCCGGCTGTGCTGGCCGCCTGGGAGAAGTTAAAAAGCAAGCCAGACCTGCTTATGTTCGATGGGCAGGGAATCGCGCATCCGCGCGGTGTGGGCATCGCTGCCCAAATGGGATTATGGCTGGACCGTCCCACGATCGGGGTCGCGAAGTCGAGATTATACGGGCGTCACGGGGAGGTGGGCCCGCAACGAGGTGACGAGGCAGAGCTCACAGATAAGAACGGAAATGTGATCGGAACTGTTCTGCGGACGCGTGAAAAAACCAATCCACTCTATATCTCACCCGGTCATAAGATGGACGTCAAACACGCGACCGGATTTGTGCTGGCGTGTGGGGCGGGCTATCGTTTGCCGGAACCCACCCGTTGGGCGCACAAAGTGGCAGGCGGAGAAAAACTCCCCGAAGAAGATGCCAGCGATCAATTGACTTTATTCTAATCAGCAAGGGATGTGGCTGGCTGTCCTTCGTGTGTTCCTCCGTAATGTTTGTCGGGATGCTGTTTTTGTTGTATCATAACTCCAACCAATTTGCAGTCAGACGAGGTGATCATGGATATCCAAACCGTCAAGATCGAGAAACCGGAAACTACAAATTTCATCTTGGGACAGTCTCATTTCATCAAGACTGTAGAGGATATTCATGAGGCAATGGTCACGACCGTGCCAGGAATAAAATTTGGTCTGGCATTTTGTGAGGCGTCCGGTAAATGCCTCATCCGCTGGTCAGGGACCGATGAAGCAATGATCGAGCTAGCGAAGAAGAACGCGCTGGCCATCGGGGCGGGACATTCCTTTCTTTTGTTTTTGGGCGAAGGTTTTTATCCGATCAACATCTTAAACACGATCAAGAATGTGCCGGAGGTGGCACGTATCTTTTGTGCGACCGCCAATCCCGTCGAGGTGCTGGTCGTGCAGACCGAACAAGGCCGCGGCATCCTGGGCGTGGTCGATGGTTTCTCGCCGAAAGGTGTGGAAGATGAAGAAGGCATTACCTGGCGCAAGGACTTTTTGCGCATGATCGGATACAAAACAAAGTAGATTGTAAGCTTCATCCTCACGCAAATGGGTTAAGATTCTCAGCATTGTCGCATGCTACAGAGTGCCGCATAATTGGGTAAACTCCAAATTCGCACCTCAACTTACGGTTCAATTCAAAAAGTTTACTTTTTTATAAGACAAGCGGTAGAATGTCTCAAAATCCGACCATGGAGATAGCCAGACCATGACTACCCGTCGCGCCCCGTCCCGTATCATTCCCCGAGCCTTTCCAGGTATCAAGCCCGACGAGATCGAAGAACTGATCGCGTTCAGCAGTGTCCGCTCGTATGCACCGGGCACGATTCTCTGCCGCGAAAATGCGGTCGAAGACCGCTTCTATATGATCCTCGAGGGCGAAGCCGAAGTGACAAAGAGCATTAACAACAGTGAAGTGCGCGTGTTGAAAACACTTTCTCCAGGTGACTTCTTTGGCGAAATGGCACTCATCCATAATGCACCGCGTGCTGCCACCGTGACCGTTAAAACAGCGCTCACCACGCTCGAACTGGACAAGGCCGCGTTCAACCGCGCCCTGCACAACAGCAGCAGTATTGCGATGGCAATGGTGAGCGAGATCAGTAACCGTCTCAGGCAAAACGATCAAATGGCAGTCGATGATCTTCGCATGCGCGCCAGTGAGTTAGCGGAGGCGTATCAAAAGCTCGCCGAGCAGGATTTGGCACGGCGCGAGTTCCTGACCACCGTGGCGCATGAGTTACGCACGCCGTTGATGGTCGCCAGTGGCTACCTCCAGATGCTGCAGAAAGGCATGATGAGTGGCGACCAGCTCACGGCGGGGATGGAAACAGTTGTCCGCAATGTGCAACAGATCAATGCGCTCGTCAACGACATTCTGTTCCTGCAGGAGATGGAACTTGTCCTGCCCGATTTTCAAGCTGTGGATATGAACGAGATCGCTCGTTTGGTCGTGGAGCGCTACGCCGAAAAAGCCAAGGAGCGAGATGTTCATCTGCAGCTCGAACCAAGTCCTGGCTTGCCGATGGTTTCCGGCGACGCCAAATCTCTGGAGCGCGCCCTGATGGCGCTCGTGGATAACGCCATTAAGTTCAGCCCGCGCGGCGGCAACGTCGAAGTGCGCCTGAAGAGCGTGGACAGTAAAGTATTGGTGGCGGTGGAAGATCATGGTATTGGCATTCCGAAGGAGAACCAGCAGCTTATCTTCGACCGCTTTTATCATCTCGATCGCAATGGCGGTGATTTGTTCGCGGGCATCGGACTGGGCTTAGCGATCACCCGTCAAGTGATCGAACAACATCAAGGATCGTTGAGTTTTATCAGTGAACCCGGTCAAGGAAGTACGTTTACTTTATCTCTTAGAGAATGGTGACAAAAGGTTATTCAACATGAATTGGAAAACTGCGCGAAGAAATAGTTGCATATTGCTCTTGATCGTCATTCTCACGGCCTGTTCCAAGGCCGAGGCAACGCCCGCGTTGGCGCCAGCCGCCACACAGGGAAGCGCGAGTACCCAGGCCCCGGTTGCCACCGAAGCATCGACGAGCACAGAAGCACCGGCTTCCTCTGGAAGCGGAATGCCTGTCGCCGGCACCGGTCAATGTGCGAACGCTTATTATCCCGTGCGCGAAGGTGCTACCTGGACCTATTCCAGCACGGGTGGAC
>DATHUN010000401.1:0-1890 GCA_035462205.1 Anaerolineales bacterium | reverse complement strand
GGATGTGGCGCGGACCTGTGCGCGCTTCCACTTCAACCTCGGTATGGTTGTGCAGTTTGCCCTCATCGAGATCCATATGGTAAATGAAAAGCTTATCGGCACCCAAGTCGGCAGCCAGGGCAAAACGGTTGCTGGGGTCGGGAAGAATACAGTGCGGATGCGGACCATCCTGCCGCTCAGGATCCGCGCTGGAACCGATGTGTTGTACCACGTGGGAGGGCGAGTTTAACTGACCATCCACTCCGATGGGGAGCATGGCAACGCTTCCAGCTGCGTAATTTGCGACCAGAGCGAAACGTCCAGTTCGTTCGATGCTGATGTAGGCAGGATTTGCTCCGCCTGAGGTTTGCTTGTGCAGTACACGGAAATTGCCGCTCGAGTCTCTGGAAATCATACTGATTCCCCCTCCGGGCTTGCCTTCAAATTGCTCCGTTTCGTTCACGGCGTAGATCCACCCTGACTCGGGATGGACAGCCATGTAGGAAACATTCCGCACATCCTTAAACAGGCTCTCATAGGAAAGCTTCCCAGAGGACGGATCCATCCGGTAGACATAGATGCCTTCACTCTTGCTATCTTCCGGTTCGGTATAGGTGCCAATCAGTAATAAGGGGTCACTGGAATTAGATAACACGTTGCTCAATCTCCTGTGCGCGGACTCATATTCAAGATTAATAACGATGTCAATCCGGATTATTAACGTGTATAAAAATATTCGTATCCCCTGCACTACCGACCAACTTCACACTTGCTTAAAATATAGGCAAGAGAAAGCCCCCATCTAAGCGGGATAACGTTCTTTTACTGTTGAAGAGTTGAGCAACCGGCCCCCGAACAGCGCAAACATACTCATGACGCAGAACAATAAGCTTCATATGCCAAAAATTTGCATATTCTGAAGGAGAAAAATCGATAAAAGTCCCGCCTTAGGTAGAAATAATTAGCTCTGCCCGCTCAACCCGAATGCCACGCGGTTGGGATTGACCAGGACCATTGGTGTTTGAATGGCTGGCATCTGCGGCAGATAGGGATTTGTAATGGACACCTCATAGACGCTCATCCACGAGACGCCCGCCACCTCGAGGCTGACTCCCACCTCGGTCTGGGTGGAGATGCGGATCTTGCCCTTCATCACGAATGTGCTCACAATCACATCCACGCTTTCCATCATACGGTTGGCTTCATCCGCGTCATAATCCAGAGGTTCCTCAGTCGGCGGCAGCGCGTGAAAAGCGATCAATTGAGAAGTTGGGTAAAACATCTCAGAATAGGAGAACGCTTTTACAGGACTTCCCCCAAAAACCAGTACCTGCGGCTTCAGCAAATGCATATACTTGGGCGCACCATCCATCCGCAGCCAGATGTTCACGCGATGGACGCTGTCCTTGACGACTACATCTCCCCGTACCGCTGACTCTTGCGAGTACAGCATCACAGGCATTGTCTTCTCATCGGGCCGGAGCATATACATGAGTCCTCCTTTTAGAGCACCTAACAATTTCCTTATAGCGAGATAAGCGCTCATCATTATACACTTGCCCACTACTCCCCTCCCCGTTTATACTGTACATGTGACTTGCAACTTCGAAAATTTTACCGTAACGGAACCCTACAAATGCATACAAAACGCTGGGTGATCAGCTCGCCTCTCACGCCACAAGCGGAAGAAGGGTTGGTACGCTTTCCTCCCATTCTCAAACAAATCCTGTTCAATCGGGGTCTCGCCAACTACGAGGACGCACGCGCCTTTATGCGTGCGATGCCAAGCTTCGACACAAATCCATTCCAACTCACGGGCATGGAGACAACCGCAGATCGCATCCTGTATGCGATCCATCATAACGAACCCATCGCCGTCTATGGCGATTACGACGTGGATGGTGTCACTGC
>DATHUN010000400.1:0-6019 GCA_035462205.1 Anaerolineales bacterium | reverse complement strand
TTCCCTGGCTCGTGGCGGATGGATATATCGCCAACTACCAGGATGTATTGAATGACCTGCCGCTAATCCTGGTGACTTCTAATTGGGTGAAAGAGGTCTACATCCGTGATGGAATTAAAGCAGATAATATCGAGGTGTTGCCGGTCGGCTTGAACACCGATTTATTTATCCCGTTTGACGAGAGAGACCCGAAGGTCCGAGCCGTGAGGGAGATGTTGCGGGTCAAGCCGGACCAGCTGATGATTCTCACTGTCGGCGGCGATGCCACCTCCAAGGGCGCCCAAGAGATCATGAGGGCACTGGCGAGAATCGACAAGGATGTGCCAGACTGGAAATATGTGTGTAAAGTCTGGCCCCAGGAACGCACCAGCCTTCAAAATCAATCTGATCTACTGCTGGCAACTCAATTGTGCATTGATAATAAAGTTAGCTTTGTTACCAATATCACCTCACGCAACTTTATGCCCTATCTGATGGGCGCCTGTGACATCTACGCCGCTCCCTCCCGGCTGGAGGGATTTGGCATGGCGCAGATCGAGGCCGGCGCCTGCCGCAAACCGGTCGTCGGCATTCGAGCGATGGGAATGCTCGATACGCTCATCCATGGCGAGACGGCATTGCTTGCCAACGTCGCCCAGGAAATCATCCTGATGGAAACAACGAGCGAAGACTATGGAGAAACGCGCAAGGTCGCATTGGACCCGCCGCGGATTGCCGAATACCACGCCAGCATAGATGACCTTGCTGATTATCTGAAGTTATTAATGACGGACCGTACATTGCGCGAAAAAATAGGTGAAGCCGCACGCGCTCATATCATGAAAAACTTTGATTATCGTGTTGTCGCAAAACGATTTGTGGAGATCGTGCATAGAAAATTGGGGATCAATTAGAGATCACTAATGAAGAAGCTTCCAGGACAGGAGGTTGAGAAGGCCAAACAGGCTGCGCTAGAAGTGTTGCTCCATAACATGCATGGATCCTATGAAGGTTTGCCGCGTACGGCCGGCTGGGGATATCCCGAGCCTTACACCCGGGATCTCATGATTTCCCTTTTAGGCATTGTGGTGTCCGAAAATCAGCTTTTGATGAAGAGCATAGAAAAAGTTTTGAAGATTCTGGCAAAGAACCAGACCGAGCATGGGCATATCCCGTCCTTAGTTCACGAAAAGGATGATGTTGGTGCCAGTGATACGACACCTCTATTCCTTTTGGCGCTTGGTATCTTCAGGAGGGTTTCCGGTGAATCTCATTTCTTAGAAAATGCGGCGCAGAAGGCTTTGACCTGGATGGCCTATCAAAGTCCCACAGACCGTTACATTGTGTCGCAGCAGCCGACCAGCGATTGGCGCGATGAACAATGGGTGATGGGGTATGGACTGTACGTGAACACGCTGGTCTACAGCTATCTGCGTTTGTTTGAGCAGCATAAGCAAGCAAACCAGTTGCGGGATGCTATGACCCATTTTACGATTACAGGCGATTTGATTCATCGCCACGTTCATGAGGGACTGGTCGTGCCCAATAAACCGTACTATGCGCTTTGGTCCTATAAGGTGTATAGCAGTGAACGTTTTGATTTGCTGGGTAATAGCTTGGCAATCCTATCTGGTATTGCCTTACAAAGCAGAGCGGATGCGATCATTGATTGGGTCGAGGCAGAGTGTGTGAGCATGAAACAAAAAGGCGAGCTGGCACTGGACCTGCCTCCCAATTTCTTCCCCTTTATCAGACCGAGCGACCCAGATTGGCATCCGCGCTATGAGAAGTTCAACCTACCGGGCGACTATCATAATGGTGGCATTTGGCCCTTCATTGCAGGGTTTTATGTCGCGGCTTTGGTCGCCGCGAAACGATATGAGCTCGCCAACGAAAAATTGCTGGAGCTTACCAAGGTGATCACCAAATCCAATTCCCTGCTCAATCCAAACTTGGAGTATGGATTCAACGAATGGCTAAAAGCTCAAAACGGCGCGCCGATGGGCCAGAACTGGCAAACATGGTCAGCCGCCCTCTATTTGTACGCCGCAAAATGTGTGGAAGAAAGAAGAACACCCTTCTTTGATGAGATCCGAAGCAGTGCAGCACAGTAATCTCATTCTCCCGAAGGCCGTCTCACCCCGCGAAGCCAAGAATCTCCTGTTCGCCCAGGACAAAACTTAGATGTAAGTTCTAATCCGTACGGCGAGCTTTCGTGACTCTTCCACTCGGCTCATAGAGCATTTGATGCGCTTTCTTCATCTCCAGATATTTCTTATCCTCCCTTGCTTTTTTCCACTTCTCATAAAATATTTTTGCTGACTCGGCCTTGACCGCATCCTCTTCGCGAGCCAAGATTTCTTTACTGTCCTTCTCATACTTACGACCAGACTTGTGATTGGCGTACCGGCGCGAGCGCGTGTAGCCCATCTGCAGAAACTTGCGCGTCATATCCATGCCAACGAAATCTTCGTTTGCTTTGTATTCTAGGAACAATTTGTAAATCTTGTTTGCCGATTTGCGGGCGATCGCTGGCGTTTTGAATCGCCAATGGGGCAGGATTTCGCTCTTATACGGTTCTACCATCAACACACCCTGCTCGCCTTTGCCGACGCGATACAGTTCAGGGTGACGGCGAAAGTCGATGTTTTTGAAATCCAGGGAATAATCGAATGCCATCTTCAGTCTGCTAGATTTTCGATCATGGTGCGCGCTTTCTCGACCACATGGCGCTCGCTTTTGAACTCGAGCATTTCCAGCGCTTCCTCGAAGGTGACCCAGCGTGACTCGGCGACCTCGTGGTCATGGTCTGCCACATCTCCGGCGCGGTATTTCAGCAGGAAAAAATGTACATATTTGTGGTAACGGATGCGCTGTCCGTATTGGACGCGTTGATACCAATACTGAACGGTCTCGATCAGATCGACCAAGTCTGTTTCGATCCCGGCTTCCTCGCGGACCTCACGCACGGCTGTGATTTCTGTGGTCTCGCCCGGATCTACTATACCTTTGGGCAACTGCCAACGCAGACTCGGCTTGACCGAAACAATCGCCACTTGGAACTGGGAGCCGTGGCGACGAAAGGCAACGCCGCCCGCCGACACTTGATCTTTTGTCACAAGGTTTGTGTTTCCAACAGTTTGTTTCTTAGTCGCCATACACTTTATTCATAAATTTGGTTACCGCATGTTATCTTTCGGGAACAACACGCGTTCTGGTTCTGCATTCAATTTGTCGAGGAGCTTTTTCATCAGGCGCGTCTTGACTCGGCCCGACTCTTTGGGGTGAACGATGTAGCGGACTATGGCATCCAGCCAGGCATTATTGTCAGCGCGAAAATGGACGACTGGTCGTTCACGAATATCTAATTCGTCTACGGGCGTCTGGCGCAAAAGCTCGCGATAGACCTTGACCAGGTCCATCATCTGCTCGCCGAGTTCCTCTTCTACCACCTGCTGCATGGTCTGGGAAATAAAATCCAGATCGCTGTTATAGGCAACCTGAAATTTGATTTCATTCCATATGTAAGGAAAGAGCGGCCAGCTATAGTTATATACCGTTTGGTTCAGCACGAGCGAATTGGGAAACCTGATGACGCGTCCTGAAGGGTGCTGGGTGGAAAGATAGGGTCCTCCGAATTCCCAGAGAGTGGTGTCGAGATAACTGACGTCGATCACGTCGCCGGTTGCCGTACCGATTTGGATGCGGTCTCCGACGCGGTACGGCTGGCGGATCAATAGATAAATCCAGCCGATTAAGCTGGTGATCGGAGTTTGCAGCGCAAAGCCAAGGATGAGGGATAGAACGCCGAAGGAAACAAGCGCGGTATACCAGCTCGCAAAGACGAGCGACAAACCGATAATAAGGATGACGAGCACCATCACGAGATTCAGAACGCGTGTCAGGTTAAAGCGGGCCGCTTTGTTTTCCACCTGGTTGATCCAGTAGACGCGGATACTCTTTGCAATGGCGATCACCAGAACGATCAGCAAACTGCCGATCACCCAGCGTTGCAATGAAGGGATGTATTGTGTGTTCGTGGGGAAGAGGTCTGAGCCCAGCAAGTAATAAAGCGCAAACAGCCCCAACAGAATGAGGATATAGGTGCCAAACCAAAATTTGTCTTGCATATTTGCAGACGGTTTGGATACAGTTTCCTTCATCCCGGAGGTCTGCTTGAGGGCGGCGCGGATTTCTTCCTGTTCCTTAAGCTGTTCCACTTCAGCGCTTTTATCCATGCTCTCGTGATCCTCATCTTGAATCAAAACCGCCTCGCATCCTCCACAGGGTGGGTGCCAGGCGGCATTCGGTGCTGAATCAAATTGCGTATTTCATTAGCTCACGGCAGGCGGACACTCAGTCCCGAGTTCGGTCCAGAGGGGACGCCGAGCGCGGGTGGTTCATCGCCGGGATGGGCGCGTAGGTCATCGAGTAAATCCTGCGGTGAAATCGTTGTCTCCACGCGTGCCTCGGATTCGGGCCGTGGATTTTTGGCCGGCTTGGCACGATAAATGACCAGTTCAGGGATGCCGTCTTCGATGGCGCGGCGAGCCAATCCCCGAATGTAATAACGGTTGAACTCGCTCTCGGCCAGAACTTCGGCGGCGTTTTCAGGCGTGGCGGCGATGGAAAAGCCACCTTTCGGCTGACGGCGTGGCTGTGTGCGGTTGATGCGGCGGTGCAGCTTCAAGTTTTCGGCGAGCGTCTGATCGGTGCCGCTTTGAATCGCTTCACGGATCAAGTGCATGTAGTCGCGCTGACCTTGTCCGCTCAAAAATGGACTAATATGCAGCTGGTTATGAGCGATGTCATATTCCAGCTCATCGAGCATCAATTGGCGTGTGCGATCATCCAGATTCTCTAAATACAGAGCCATATTTCACTTCCTTCTTGATTAACGTCGGCTTTTTAAGGGTTGTTACACAACCTCGAGAACACGGGCAGTACCCGTATGCATCCGGCATACGGCCTAAGTCCTATTTAAATAAAAACATCTTCGTGTGGCCCGTGGGAAATTAGAACAATTGTACTATAAATTGAGCCCAAAAACAAGCACTGGAGCCGTTTAGAACCCGGCGCTAGCGTTTCTCGCCCAACAACCGACGAAAGGCTTCCAGCCGCGGCAGTCCGAACCAAAGGGCGTAAAAGAGAACGATCATCACTATGGAGAAAATAAGCGCCAGATTTGGATCGTTGAGAATAATGCGGCTGATCAGGTAGAACTCCATACTGATACTAATGGCGAAGGGAACCATACTGAGCAGAATTAACCTGCTTGCCAAGTGGATAAACTCCTCAGTGACATCCTGGACCTCCATTTGACGGTGGTAGGCGGCGGGCATGATCAGGATAATCGTGGTGAGAACGATCAGCGCAATTGCCAGCAAATGGATCCGTTGTTCAACGGGGTTGAGTTTCTCCGTAAAGGTTTGATTGAACACCGCGATCAATTGAAACCCGAACAGTGCCTGAATGCCGGGGAGCAGCATACGGGCTTGATCCACTACGAGCGGAGCTGCTTTGGACGGCGCCAAATCTTCGCCCATCCGTGAATTCGATGGTTTTTTATTCATCGTTTCTCCTAAACAAAGATATTCATGAAACATCAGAATCGAAACCGCCTGACGTTCCAGGTGGCAGTGTCAGGCGGTGATGGCTGTAAACAAACTGTGTAGATTAAAACGTGTTCGACCTGTATTCGTTCCAGGTGAATTTTGGATATTATTCCTCCGAAAGCTTCTTCAATCGCTCCCGCATGACCTGTTCCAACTTGTGCGGATAGGAGACACCATGGCTTTCTGCCAGGGATTTAGCCGTCGATAAATAGAAAGATACGATCAACTGGACCGATTCCAGCATGGCGCTCCGGTCCAGCGGGCAAAAGGTAGATTTAAGAATATCGAGTTTTTCCACCGGCATGGCGTACTCAATCTTGAAATACGGCTCGTTTCCTACTCCCTCATCAGAAAAGTTATTTTCCAGACGCGCCAGGTTCACACAGATCGCTCGCAGCGCTTCGAGCTGACCACGCGCCCACCAT
>DATHUN010000399.1:0-1879 GCA_035462205.1 Anaerolineales bacterium | reverse complement strand
AAACAGAATTACCTTTTCGTGGGGTGCTTGCCACTTAATTGGAGATTGCTTCGGTCGCCGCTGCGTGGCTCCCTCGCAACGACATATCAGAAAAACCATGAAAGAATTTAAATTCCTCCTCGCCGTTTGGAAAGCCAATTTGCTCTCTGTCATGGAGTATCGTGCCGCGTTCCTGTCGCAGGCCATCGGTATGATCGTCAACGATTTCCTGTACTTTGTGATCTGGATCGTTTTTTTCGACCGCTTCAAGGATGTGCGCGGCTGGGGCATTCACGATATGTACCTTACCTATGGTGTATTGGCAAGTTCATTTGGTCTGGTGAGCCTGCTATTTGGCAATGCTTTCAATCTAAGTGAGATCATCAGCAAGGGGCGTCTGGATTATTACCTCTCTCTGCCTCGCCCGGTCCTGCTCCACGCGGTTGCCAGCCGGATGATCGCCAGCGGGATGGGCGATTTTACGTATGGATTCATCAGTTATGGGCTCTCCGGGTACTTTAGCTGGGATGGATTGCTGCGCTTCGTGCTCGCAACGCTTTTAGCGGCTATCGTTTTCGCATCGTTTCTGATCCTGATCCAGAGTCTCGCTTTCTGGCTGGGAGTGATATCCAACCTTTCAGCCCTGGCGCTCAATGCCATGTTGACGTTTGGGATTTACCCGATCACGCTCTTCGACAACTATGCCAAGCTGATCTTGTTCACGCTCATTCCCGCAGCCTTGATGGGCGCGGTCCCGGCCGAATTTATTCGTTCCTTTACCTGGCAAACATTAGCAGAGCTGCTTGTGGGAGCAATCGTATTTCTTCTGATAGCAGTAACCGTTTTCCGGCTGGGATTGAAGCGCTATGAGTCTGGCAGTGCGATCCAGATAGAAGTATAGCTAAGGCGTAGCCTCCTTTTCTGGTATAATTTCCGCCCGTGACTGGTCCTGCCACACGGTCCTCCCGCAAAACGCCGGGACTTTGGGCTGTGGGCATGGAGACCTGCATAGCGCGGTGTTCGATTTGCTGGGCAAATCGTGCCGCCATAATTTGAAGAAAGGAAAAGCATACGTCATGCCACTCGCGAAAGAAGTTAAGACAAAATTGATCACGGACTATCATCGCCATGATGCAGATACCGGTTCCCCAGAAGTGCAGATTGCCATTCTGACCGGCCGCATCCTGCAGTTGACCGATCATCTTCGGATCAACAAAAAAGATCAGTCCTGTCGGCGTGGATTGCTCAAGCTCGTTGGGCAACGCCGCCGCATGTTGGCCTACTTGCGCAAGGTTGACTACCCACGATATCTGGGAGTCACCGAAAGCTTGAACCTGCGCCACAAATAGTTTTTGCAGGGGCGACCGGCTGGTCGCCCCTAACCATATCTACGAACCGCTGTCAGGAATTGAATAGCGATGACAATGTGTAGTGACGATTTCAATCGTCCGAAGCGACTAAAGTCGCTACTACAGTTTGCCGCCGCTCTTCAGTCCCTGACCAGGCGGAAATTACACAATGGCTGGCCAATTCACCGACACAAAACACATTCAAGGTTTACGAAGTTTTTGCGCGTAAAATGTTGGAACCTCGAGGACACTACGGGTGGATGTCAGCTACACAGGAGACAAAATGAAACCAGAATCAAAGAAATATTCAGCGACCGTTGGAAACCAGACCCTCACGTTTGAGACCGGCAAATTAGCTGCTCAAGCCGGTGGCGCGGTCACCTTCGGTACCAGCGAAGCCATCGTCTTCGCGGCGGCCACGATGGGTGGCGTGCGCGAGGGCATTGACTTCTTCCCGCTTCAAGTGGAATACGAGGAAAGACTTTCCGCAGGTGGAAAAATCCCTGGCTCGTTCTTCCGCCGTGAGGGTCGCCCAGGCACCGATGCCATTC
>DATHUN010000398.1:0-7573 GCA_035462205.1 Anaerolineales bacterium | reverse complement strand
ATCAAACATCAAGAAAGATAGCAGCGAGAGGAAAGAAAACAGCGTCTCACTCTTCGCCACCGCAAGGACTTGGAGTAAATCGGCGCACAATATGAACAACCCCGCTAGAACGAGTCCGGCCGTCAGCGAGGGAGTCATGCGCCAGGCAAGGATGCCAAGCAAACTGGCATTCAAGCCGAATAAGAGAGCATTGACAAAGCGCGCTGCATGCAATGGGTCAACACCGAGAAAGCCAAAAAAAGCCAGAAGAGCAGGGAATGCCGGAGGAAAATGAGTGACGGGCTGGTTGGATGCCAACCAGGCTTCGCGATAGCCATGTCCAGCCACCATGCTGCGCGCCCCCGCAACATAAGCGATCGAATCATCTGACAAGCCCGCGCCCTCGGGGGTCGCCTGCAATACCAGAATCACGCCAATAACAGAGATCAGCAAAAGGGCGACAAACATGGCGGAGCGGGATGTGATGCGGATGTTCATGGAAAGAATACGCAGTACGTATCCCTATTATACGTACTGCGTATGATGTTGCAATTAGATTGTCTGCAGGAAACCTTGACCTTCGAGAAATTTCAGAATCATATGGGCGTTCTCTTCGGGGGTGGCGCCATAACCTTTGAGCGTGATCTCGGGATTGATCGGCTGCTCATAGGGATCATCGACACCGGTGAAGCCCATCGGCTTCCCTTCCTCCATCGCCTGGCGAGCTTTGGCATATAAGCCCTTTACGTCGCGCTCCTCACAGACTTCCACCGGCGTATCCATATAGACCTCGATGAAATTCTCACCCACCATTTTGCGGGCTTCGGCGCGTGTAGAGCGGTACGGGCTGATCGCAGCACAGATCACCGCGCCGCCGGCGTGGACAATCTCGCCTGCTACAAAGCCGATGCGCAGAATGTTAGTGTCGCGATCTTCCTTGCTGAAACCAAGTCCCTTGGAGAGATGAGTGCGGACGACATCGCCATCGAGGATGGCAATCTCACGTCCACGTTCGAGCAGGAGGGAGGTAAGCACTTGAGTCGTCGCGCTCTTACCGGATCCGCTCAAGCCAGTGAACCAAATGCAGAATCCCTGTTCGTGCCGGGCTGGATACATCTCGCGCAGAATCTCAGCCGTCTCAGGGCGCGTGAACCATTCGGGGAGAAGCTTGCCTTTGGCAAGATAATCATCGCGGACCTGTGTGCCAGAGATATTGAGCGTGCGTGCACCCTTTGGTACATCCTTTTCTTCCACGTAGCGTTCTTCATCGGGCAGATAAACGAGCATCTCGAACGGAACCATTTTGACGCCGATCTCGGACTCATACTTGGTCATCATCTCTTGCGCGTCGTACGGACCGTAGAACGGCTTGCCCGTGGAATCATTTCCGGGTCCCGCGTGATCGCGCCCAACGATGAAGTGGTTGGCGCCGTGGTTGCGACGGATGATCGCATGCAGGAGCGCTTCCTTGGGCCCAGCCATGCGCATGGCAAGCGGCAGCAAGCTGAGCATGGTGCTGTTCTTATCATAATGATTATCCACCAGCGCCTTGTACGTACGGACACGAGTGTAGTGGTCCACGTCGCCGGGCTTGGTCATGCCAACGGTGGGATGAACCAGCAAGGATCCCTTGACGCGTTCGGCGGCGCGCTTCGTTAATTCTTCGTGGATGCGGTGGAGCGGAGTGCGCGTCTGGAACGCGACCACGTTGTCGGGTCCCATCTCTTCGAGTCGTTGGCGGACCTCCGTCGGCGTACAGCGTAGGTTCACAAAGTCATAATACTTGGGGAGATTAATTACTTTCAACGGACCGGAAATACAGACCTTATTCCAGCGCTGCATCTCGGAGACCATCGGGTGCCTGTGGTCGTTTGTGCCATAGGCGAGTGCCGCTTCGGTCTGCGGATCCCAGTGATAGACCTCGTCGAGGGTCATGATGGCGACCACGTCGTTATTGGCATTGCGCAGAACGATGTCCTCGCCAACAGTCGGTAACTCCTTCGGGTCCGCAGTGAGGGTAATCGGAAGCGGCCACAACGTGCCGTCTGCCAGACGCATTTCCCGCAGGACACGGTCATAATCAGCCTTGCCCATGAAAGTGGTGAGGGGGGAAAACCCACCGGTCGCCAATAATTCCAAATCACAAAGATTGCGCATCGTAATCTTGATGGATGAAAGCTTGGATGCTCGTGCGAGCAGCTCTTCACGTTCATTTTGATCCACTACCAGATTGACGAGTTTCCCGCCATAAGGGGGTATCAGATTTGCTTTCGACATTATTTCTCCTATCGTAAACAGGTTGGTCTGGGGTATTCCATTGGAATAATCCCATATCTGGACTTGAAATTCCGCATTTGGTTACGCATGCTTGGCATGTGGTTGTCGGCTAATTTTCTTCAAGACACGAGGTGCAATTATATCCTAAAATTCAGTCAATGAATTTTGGCGTGGAAATCGCAATAATCTGATGACTTCGCCTTCCTGATCTTTCAAATCAGAAGAGTTATTTAGGTAAAATTGAATCATGTCGGATCGAAAAAACTTGGATGTTGCCGCATTGACCGATCAATTAAGAGCTGTGTTTTCCACCTGGAAACGTCTGAGTGGGGCTGAAATCTATCTGATTCTTGTTCTTTTCATCTTCGGACTCGTTACATGTTTCTTACTTCCGGTCAGCGCGGGATATGATGAAGAGACACATTTAATTCGCGTCTGGGAAATGTCTAGCTGGACTTTTATTCCAAATAATCCCCTAGGCAAAGGGATGCCATTTCCGGCCGTCTACTGGGAAATGTCCTATAGAAGACCATTTATTGTCCGTCCGGTGGAAATGGATTTCCTTGAAAAATATCAGGGGCTGCGAGTGGACGCTCACGATTACATCTATGGGAGTGTCGAAACACGGTCGGTCTATGCACCTCCCCTACTGCTGCCCCAGGCGCTGATCATGCACTTCTTTGGCAGGAGCGAGCGTTGGTCTGCGCTGACGACATTTTATGCCTGTCGAATGATTGGCTTGCTTAGCTTTTTGATATTGGCTTGGCTTGCCGTTCGCCTGATTCCATTCGGAAAGTGGACTCTGGCTATTCTGGCTGCCTCGCCCGTTGTCCTTCTTCAAGCATCGACGATCAGCGCCGACGCTATCTCCAATGGAATCGCGCTCTTGTTTATCGGCGCAACTCTGGCTCGTGTGAACCGCAGAGCTTTATATTGGAAGGAATGGACCGCGTTCGCGTTCCTTTTTCTCATCTTGTTTTGGGGCAAACTGAATATCGTCCCATTGGCAATCCTGCCGTTTTTGCTTCTCCGACCGTCGAACTTTAAAATGCGCTATGGATATGCTTCGTTATTGCTTGTTGCGATGGCGCTTTTTCTGCTCGAAGTAGCCGGGTGGAATCTCATCGCCTATTCCAGGTTGCATACTGCACCGACAGGCACGGATCCCATCGCGCAAATCCAATTCATGCTGGGAAAGCCGCTGGAATTTTTAGGAGTTCTCGTCAACAACGTCTGGACAAAAGGCATTGACTATTTGCATGATTGGATTGCCATTTACGGCTACAACTATTGGCCCGTTCCGATTTACACCTACTTTTTTTATGCCGCAGCGCTGCTTTTTTCCTTATTTCAACCAGCAGGCAAGGCGAATATCAATCGTGGCACACGAATTGCATTGGTCGCTGTTTTTGTCATTACATATCTGGCAACGATCCTTTCTCTTTACATCACGTTTACACCGGTTGGGAGCCATCAGGTGGAGGGCGTCCAGGGAAGATACTTTGTGACAGTGATGCCGCTTCTCTTCCTGGCGCTCGTCGGTTTGAAATTGTTCAAACGGATGCAGCTTCCGGTTGTTGTTCCGGTTGCACTGGCACTCGCAAGCCTCGTCATATTCCTTGCAGGCATGTACCTGTCCTATCATGTGGCGTGTGGCTCGCAGTACTACCAATCCGGACTGTGTTATCAGCCGAATTATAAGAATTGGGCTCCTGATGAGCTTTATTCGCCACCGGTCTCAAATCAATTGACGCTGTCGCAAGAGATTGTGGCAGAGTGCAATGGGATGACCGAGCTTCGCATTTGGATGAACACCGCGGATTCCGATCCGACCCAGACCACCAGTTTTGTTTTGGAGGATGTACAGAGTAATCGTGACGTGTTCCACGCGAGCGTCCCCAATTCCGACCTGCCAGCGGGCGCCTGGTATTCCCTGACATTTCCAGCCGACTGGTCTTCCCAAGGCAAATTTTACTTACTCACGATCACGGGTGCTACACACGATGCCAATGGACCCAGAATTGCCTTGTCCCTACGACAGGAATACCCAGCCGGGAAACTATATGAGAATGGTCAGCCGATCAATAAGGATTTGATCTTTCAAACAGGGTGTGTTACCAGCTGGGACAAATTACGCGCGGCGAAATCTCCATAGTTTGGTGATCGCTGTGCTCACATCTGGGCAGAAAGTGGTTCTTTCGGGACCGAGCGAAGATCAATTTCAATGGCAGCAATCAAAAATTGAATTCCAAGCAGGACACAAAGCGTAGGCAGCATGACTGTGCCGGTAGGCGCGGGAACATTAAGCGTTGCATAATGGATCCATTTGACCGCGCCAAAAATCAAACCAAAAAGTAAAAGAGGCACGCCCGCAAGAAGATAAATCGATGTCATCGAAAAATCATAGATAAAGTTCTTGAGAAGGAGGCGCCGTACAAATGTTTTGAATAACTTCCAGGGAAACTCCAACAAAGTCCGCCGAACGGACAGGTTCGACCTCTCGCCTTGATAGCGGGCCGGCATCGGCACATCCTTGACCACCGCACCAATTAGATGCAAATGTGCCAGCATGGACGTTTCAAAAAAGAATGAGCGATCGATGCTCTGCAGTGGCAGCATGGCAAGCACGCTCCCATTGATGGCAACGAAACCATTGGTAGGATCAAAAAGATTCCAGTACCCGGTGGCAGCCTTGGAAAGAAATGCCAGCGCCATATTTCCCATGCGGCGGATGAGTGGCATTGCCTGCAAAGCTTCAAAATCCCGGAAGCGATTCCCTTTGGAGTAATCTGCGCGGCCCTGAAGTAGGGGGAGAATCAGATCGGGCAGATAAGTCGTATCCATTTGACCATCTCCGTCAATCTTGACAACGACCTGCGCATCAAGCTCCAGCGCTTTGCGAAAACCTGTGATCATGGCGCCGCCGACGCCCTCATTTTTCTCATGCCGGATCAGAAGAATACGGCGATCCCTCTCGGCAAATTGTGTTACCAGTTTTAAGGTGCCATCCGGTGAGGCATCGTCGACAATAATGACATGAGTGAGGTAGCTGGGCAGGCTGGTAAGCACGGAGGATATCTCGCGCTCGACGCGATAACATGGGATAACGGCGGCAATATTGCAATCACGAAAGCGATCAATGAGTGGGTCCATTAAAGAAAGAGATGCTGGTTATCCCGAAAGCCTGATTGTTTTCCCAGTACTGGCCGATTCCTTGGCAGCCAGCGCCAGCTCGAGGGCGCGAATCCCATCCTCGAGAGTGCAGGCGGGTTCCTTTTCGCCGCGTGCGACTTCGAGGAAATGACGTGTCTGTGCGAGGAAGAGATGGTTCCGTTCAAAGCCTTCGGGCGGAAGAAACGATTGCATGATTGGAGTCGGCGGCAGGTCCGAATAAGAGCCGAATGGTGCCGGCATGTGGTACGAGTGGAGAATTCCATCCGTATTGTTCCAGCGTAACGTCCCGCCGGTTCCGACGATCTCCAAACGATGAACGGGCGGGCGTTGGAAATAGTTGAGGTGCAGACCGCCCAAGGCTCCATTCGAAAATTTTAACCCGATTTCCGCAACATCTTCCACAGCCACTTCCAGCGGGGAGATATGTCCACTGAATGACCACAGCGATTGGACATCGCCGAGCAGGTAACGCAAATAATCGAGCGGATGGGTGAGTGTGACAATGACCCCGCCGCCAAGATCGGCGCGCGCCGCGTAACTCTGGCGATAGTCTTCCCACGGATGCCATTGCGGCAGATACTCGCCCCAATGCGCATGGACGGTTAATATCTTGCCGAACCCATCCGAATGAATGAGTTCGCGCGCCTTGTTGAGCGTAGGATGGTACCGGAACTGAAACCCGACCAGAATTTTGCTCCCGCTTTTGTAAGCGGCTGCCTGTAAAAATTCCAGGCGATCCAGCGAATGAGAAATCGGCTTTTCGAGAAGCAGATGGCATCCCGCTTCGGCTGCCGGGATGGCAATATCCAGATGCATTGAGCTTGGGTTGGCGACAATTACAGCAGCGGGCATGTGCTTTTCCAGCGCTTCTTGCAGATCGGTTTCGACAGGATACCCGGCGAGCTCATCATCCGGCAAGGTCGCTTTGCGCGTGCGCAGCAGGATAATATCTTTTTCGCCTAACGCGATCAGATTACGCAAATGTCTTCTTCCAACGGAGCCGAGACCGGCAATGAGTATTTTCATGGTCATTGAGAGTTCACACAAGACTGTGTGATCACAGCCTGTGAATTTAAATTCGTTTCTACGGATTTTAATTTCTGGCAAGCAGAGGATAGCCAATTACCATTGACTGTCGGCCTCGTATTTCCACAGAATCAACATATCGCCGGCCACTTCCTTGAAGATGGATTTGTCGCGCTCGGTAAAGAGCTTCTGCCAATTGCCAGCCTGTCCCTTTGGCAGGAAGGCAGCAATTCCTTCATTGCGCTTCGCCTGCCAATCCTCATCGGGGTTGCTCGCCATTTCCGATCGGACCGCTTCGACCAGCGACCCGATGATCTCCTTCACACCGAGAAAACGCCAAACCTTTGTCATCTCAATAAAAGGTTTGGCAAGCAGATCCTCATAGCGGATGCCAAAGTAATTCTTACCGAATAGCCTACGGCCTTCGTCTTCGGTTTCCTGTACGTTCTGCACCCAGCCCTTAGCCACGCGGCGGATAAAGGTCTCAGTAAAAATCGAGCGTGTGCCATTCGTGAAGGAAGCTTGATCTTTTCGTAAGTCTTCGACGATCCGCTTATCTTCTCTATTTAAAAACTTTGACTCTTCCACGAAATTGCGAAATCGTTCTGAGATGAGCACGTCTCGTCCATCGCGGACGATGTAGACGAGCTTCGCATCCGGGTAGATCGAGTGCATGTCGCGAACAGCCTGTCCGTGAATCGTGGACGAGGGACTCTTATCCCCCACGATTTGCTTGCCTTCTTTCGCCGCGTCGCGTTCCATGATGAAATCCGCCGCGGCGCGTAATACGAGGGGAGCGAGATCACGGCCCCGATTCCAGCGGTTGGACTTGCGACCCAACCACTCCTCCGCTTCGGGAGTATTCACCAGCGACTTAAGCAACGGCTGGCGCGTGAAAAAGTGCGCCTGATAATTGCAGTGCACTTCTGGGTGCAATCGAGCGAGTCGCATCAGGAGCGTCGTTCCGGAGCGGGCGTGACCGAAGATAAAAAATTTCTCGCGCGGGAAGAACTGTTTGATCTCGGCGACTTCCTCCGCTGTGATCGCAGGGATCGGATTGCGTTTTTTCTTTTTTTGTTCGCCCTTGAGGAGGATACGGGCGGCACTTTTGAATCGA
>DATHUN010000397.1:0-2375 GCA_035462205.1 Anaerolineales bacterium | reverse complement strand
GGAAGCCGCTGAGCTTTCCGATCACATTGCCATCATGGACAAGGGTAAAGTCATCGCTTATGGCACGCACGCTGAATTGATCAAAATGGTCGGTGAGCAGACACGCATCGATCTTACACTTAATATCGAGGCGAGGAAGCTTCTCGAAGCCTGGCGCGGCACGGAAGGCGTCGCACGCATCGATCCATCAGACGGCAAAGTTACTGCGTTAGTGGATGATTCTAATCGTGTGCTACCGCGGCTCTTCGACGCCGCATCCAAAGCGGGAGTGCGCATCACATCGGTCGATATCCAAGAGCCAAATCTCGAAACTGTTTTCTTGCATCTTACCGGCCGTGCGTTGCGCGATTGACGATGGACCGTAGACGGTTGACCGTCCACAGTCTACCGTCAGGAGAAGCTATGAAAATTCTCGATATTGCCTTCAAGGATTTGATCCGCTCATTTCGTAGCGTATTTGCAGTCGGGATGATGGTGATCGCGCCCTTAATGCTGACAGGCCTGATCTACTTTGCATTTGGCGGCGCATCCAACGGCGGTACGAAGATGCCGGCCATCAAAGTAGGCGTCGTCAACGCGGATGTGTTGCCCGCAGACTCCCCACTCGAGGCGCCGATTGGGGACAACATCCGTGCGATGTTCTTTGATGAGAGTGTCAAATCGTGGATCACTGCCTCCGATTACGCAGACGAAACCTCTGCTCGCGCCGCCATCGATCAGCAGAAGATCGGCGTGGCCATTCTCATCCCCCCCAACTTTACCGAACGATATCTGAGCGGCGCGAAAGATACGCCGGTTCTCATTGTCAGTGATCCCACTCTGTCCATTGGTCCGGCAGTTGTGGAGCAGATGGTCACAATGATGGTGGATGGTGTTGCCGCGGGCGGTATTGCATTGCAAACGATCATGGAGCGACAGCAGGCAAACGGAGTGGAACCCGATCGGGCGAAAATCCCTGCCTGGATCCAGCGCTATGGGAATTGGTATCGCGAATTCCAACGCGACCTGTTCCATCATCCGGACCAGGCCGCGTTTGTAATGGTCGCGCCCTCCGCCGGGCAAACCGGAAATGCTGACCCACTCCAAAAAATGATGGGGCTCGTGTTAGCTGGACAGATGATCTTTTGTGCCTTCTTTACCGGAGCGTATTCGCTGAGGTCTATTTTGCGTGAAGACGAAGAGGGAACTTTGGCAAGATTGTTCACGACGCCTACCGACCGGACTTCCATTCTCACCGGAAAATTTGTTGCGGTGTTCATCACTGTTATCCTGCAGGGCCTTGTTTTGATGATTGCGGGGCATTACGCCTTTCGAATCAATTGGGGCGCACCCGCAGGCGTTGCCTTGGCGCTCCTCGGACAGGTTGTCGCCGCGACCGGGTTGGGTGTGTTGCTGATCGCGTTCGTCAAGAACACGCGGCAGGGCGGACCCGTG
Source organism: Anaerolineales bacterium (assembly GCA_035462205.1). Taxonomy (GTDB): domain Bacteria; phylum Chloroflexota; class Anaerolineae; order Anaerolineales; family Villigracilaceae; genus Defluviilinea. Next base: position 941 of record DATHUN010000397.1, on the reverse strand, counting down.
CTAGGCGGTGGCTTGACCTTGCTGGGTATGCTAGGTGGATTATTCACGGCAAATATCCCCGGTGGGATGCCCGCCGCAGTCAACATGATCGCCAATTTCACGCCGCAGGGATGGGTGCTCAAAACCTGGCGCATGGTGATGGATGGCCAATCTGCAACCGACCTGTTAATTCCGTTTATGGTTATGGTCGCCATGGGATTGTTGATGTTCACTTTCGGTGCCGGGATGTTCCGGCGACGGTTTGCATAACATGTCGGGGCGACCAGACTCGCCAGGGTACTGTGCAAGCTGGTCGCTCCGATGGAGAAATCACAATGAGAATTTTAGACCTTGCCATCAAAGATCTTTCGCAGATGTTTCGCGATAAGCGCTCCTTATTGTTCCTGGTCGTGATGCCGATCGTCTTCACATTCTTCATGGGATTTGCCTATCGGAACGCGCGTGACGGGAATGCAGACAAACGAATCCCGTTGGCGGTTGTCGATCCGGAAGCGGATGCCGTGTTGAACAAGATGCTGATTGGGCGACTCGATCTCTCGGAGGAGATGCACATCGAATCGATGAGCGAGGCAGAGGCGATGGACGCGCTGCACAAAAACGATGTCGCCGGAGTGTTGGTGATTCCGCCAGGATTCAGCGAGCAGGTCTCCGCGGGAAATGCGTCACAGTTGAAACTGATCGCTGATTCCACCTCCGCGGACGGACAGTCACTCTATCAACTTCTACGCGTCCCCATATCGCAACTGATGAGCGCGGTCGAGGCAGCTCGCCTCACCGCCGATATCGAGGGTAATCCGGCTGAATATGCGCCCGCCTTCGAGCTTGCCTGGAGCAAATGGGATGTCAACACGCGGTTGCCTCTCGTCAAGAGTGAGCTGGCGGTCGCCAAACAAGAGCAAGATTGGACCGGCGGGAATCCTTACAACCAGGCTTCTCCGGGA
>DATHUN010000396.1:0-5134 GCA_035462205.1 Anaerolineales bacterium | reverse complement strand
CAAAATCAAAAACCGGTCCTCCAGTTTACGGAGAAACGGCTTTGTTGCTAAATTCGACGCTCTACATCTGGTGCTTCCTGGTTACCTGGAATATTGAGTCATGGGGACGCTTGAGGTGTGAGAGGTTTGCGGGTTTGCTGTCGTATATCGCTGGAATAACTCAACCTCGTTCGGGTCATAAGGGGTTCCATCCGCGTTAAAAAGATCGTGGAACCACATATCCCGCATGGCTTCCCGGTCTACCGTTTCACCCATAATGGTCGAGACGTTAAAGATATCCTGCCAGGGGTAAATGGTGTTGGTCTTGCCAGCGACCAGCCCCCAGTTGATACATCCGACTCTTTCGCGTGCAAAGATCGGCAGGTGACTGCTGACCAGACTTCCGCAACTGCGCGCCATCCATTCGGTGCAGATGACAGGGCGTTCATGCACCTTAAGAGTGGCGATTTGCTTCTCCAGGTGATCGGCCGACTGGTAGTTGTGAAAGGTAATGACATCCGAGGCGGCAAGCTGGAATTCATTGAGTGGCTCGATATTCCACCAGACTCCCGCAGTCAACGGCTGGGACGGGTTGACCTCCCTTGCCCATGCGAACACGGATTGGAGCAAAGGCAGCGATTTTTCGCGGTTGCTGCTATTTCCAGGTTCGTTATACAAATCCCAGAGCAGGATGCGCTCATCCTTGGCAAATGTGCCGATCATATCTTTTACATAACGCTCCAGACGATCCCAGGCCGAAGGACCGCCGTTGACCACGGCAATGCCTGGGCTTTGCACCCAGCCCGAGTTGTGGATTCCCGGCTTGGGTGCCGGTTGTGAACCGATACGTGGATCAGAATTCCAGCAGTCGTCGAAAATCACCAGCATCGGGCGGATGCCGTGGCGGGCGGCGATATCCAAAAAGCAGTCTATCCGTTGTTTGAAGCCGGCCGGGTCCGCCTGCCACGCCAGGTCATGTAAGAATGTCCGGACGGTGTTAAAACCAATATTTGCCGCCCAGCTCAGCTCGGCGTCGATCGTGTCGGGGGCAAAGGTCTCTGCCTGCCACATTTCCAACTGGTTGATGGCGTTACTGGGAATAAAATTGCACCCAACAAGCCAGGGTTGGCGGGCATACCATTCGTTGACTTTTTCCATGGGCCAGCGGATTGGTGTATTCATTGCTTGTTTTCCTTAATGAAAATCTTGTTACGAGTACTCAAAATTGGATGGTAATTTATTCGATATCTCGGCTGAATTACCGTCCACCTTGATCTTGTTGGAGTACTAGACGGTTTGAATCTCTAAAGGTTGCGCGCTTCCTGACCGGGTACTCGACATGCAGCAGCGCATCGGCCGTGTACGTCCGCGGCGTCGAATCAACGAGCGCCGGAAGGAATTTGCTTATCAATTAGGTTAAAGGGGAGGGAGTTACCTTCTCTGCAAGCGGTGACACTCTTCCGCGAAGGAGACAGGCGAGTGGTTCATAGATGAGTTCCTTACTACTCTTAAGTCGTCCACAGAGTTGAAGGAGAGCAGGCGTGTGCTCAAGCCGAGTTGGGATGTTGTCCATTGCGAGCTACGATGAAGTACGTTGTACTTGCTATGATAAAACACATTTTACAGCCGGTTGTTATCAATAGAGTGATCTTTTCATTAACAATAATGAAATTAATACTGGATTTGTTCCCAAGTAGGAGCTGTTCCTCAATCGCCCGAGCCTCTAACTTGTCACTTTTGCGTATACGGGTTTTCCCTACCTGGCGGAAGAAATTCCCCCATTGTTCGAACAAAGGGATGATCTTATATTTGACCCAGGGCAGGTGAAAGCGCTACCACAGGGCAATGATGTTCGCTCCAGGCAACACAAATTTGGTGGAATTTCGTTTATCCATCAGAAGTACTATCGGGCAAAGTCTGAAACCCTGTCATCGAGCCAATCAATGTAGACCGGTTCACTGAATTCAATATTTCCCGTCGCCATCCATAGCCGGGGAGGAAATGCACAGCTCTGCAGGCCATCTGCGTAGATGATGGCTCTGCAAAGACAAGTTTCGGACGTAAGCCGAAAATTTTTATTAATTAATAGAAGTAGGATACAGTATATGACCAACAAATCTTTGAACCAAGCTCTGCAAGACTCAAAGCGTGGGGCGCTCGATCTTGTTTGCTTTTCTCATTTGCGCTGGGATTTTGTCTACCAGCGGCCGCAGCACTTAATGAGCCGGTGCGCACGTGAAAGACGGGTATTTTTTGTCGAAGAGCCGGAAGGCGCAGATGCTCCACCACATATGAAAATGCAGAAGGACCCTTCCGGTGTAACGATCGTTAAACCGTATCTTCCCCTCGGTCTAAACGAAGAAGAGACAAATACCGCCTTACAGACTTTAATCGACCAATTCTTTGCCGAAGAGATCAACGAGTATATTCTCTGGTACTACACACCCATGGCGCTTACTTTTTCCCGGCATCTACAGCCGGCGCTGACGATCTATGACTGCATGGATGAACTCTCGTTATTTAAGGGCGCGCCCGCCAAGCTACAAGACCTAGAGCGAGAACTGATTGGACGCGCGGACCTGATCTTTACCGGTGGGCAGACCCTGTATGAAGGCAAGCGCAATGGACATGATAATGTCTACTTGTTCCCGAGCAGTATCGATGCTTCCCACTTTGGACAAGCTCGAAAAAAGCAAATCGACCCGGCAGATCAAGCGGAACTTCCGCATCCGCGCCTGGGCTTCTTTGGCGTGATCGACGAACGTATGGATCTTGAGCTGCTCGGGGAGCTAGCCCAGGCCAGACCGAACTGGCACTTGGTGATGCTGGGCCCGGTGGTGAAGATTGATTCTGAAAGTCTGCCGAAGTTCCCCAATATTCATTATTTGGGGATGAAAACTTACGAACAGCTCCCGCAGTATCTATCCAACTGGGATGTTGCGCTGCTACCGTTCGCGCTGAATGACTCCACCCGTTTTATCAGCCCGACCAAAATCCCCGAATATTTAGCAGGCGGCAAGCCCGTGGTATCGACTCCCATTCAGGATGTGATTAATCCCTATGGCAAGAAAAAGCTGGTCTCCATTGCTGCGAATGCCAAGGAGTTTGTCGAGGCGGTGGAAGCGATATTACGACGGAAGAAGGACGAAGTTGGGGGTTGGCTCGCCAAAGTGGACGAACAGCTTTCCCAAAACTCCTGGGACTACACCTGGAAACGGATGATGACGTTGATCGAATCCAGCATGGCTTCCAAGGAGGAGGACAAAAGGGACGAAGTCTTCGTAAAACAGCCGGAGGCGAGTATCCCAAGCATCGCGGTGTATTTAGATGTAGACAAAGCGAACGGGAATGGGAACGGCTCAGGTCGAGTGCAGCCCTTCGACTACCTCATTGTTGGAGCCGGTTTTGCCGGCAGTGTATTGGCAGAGCGCCTGGCAGTGGGTTCCGGGAAGAGAGTCCTGATCATCGACCGGCGTCCTCATATCGGCGGAAACGCCTATGACTATTACAATGAAGATGGCATCCTGATCCATAAATATGGACCTCATATTTTTCATACCAATTCAGAGGAGGTCTTCACTTACCTTTCGAAGTTCACGGAATGGCGACAGTACCAGCACCGTGTCCTTGCCAGTGTAGACGGGCAGCTCCTGCCGCTACCGATCAACCTCGATACAATTAACCGACTGTATGGGCTCAACTTAAGCGCCTTTGAACTCAAAGACTTTTTCAAAAAAGTGGCGGAGCCGCGTGAAAAAATCGTCACCTCCGAAGATGTGGTGGTGAGCAAAGTGGGCCGGGAGCTCTATGAAAAGTTCTTCCGCAATTACACACGCAAGCAATGGGATCTCGATCCGTCTGAGCTGGATGCATCGGTCACTTCACGTGTCCCGATCCGCTACAATCGCGATGACCGCTACTTTAACGACACCTATCAGGTGATGCCGCAACACGGGTACACGCGCTTATTCGAGCAGATGTTAGACCATCCCAACATTAAGATCATGCTCAATACCGACTACCGGGAAGTCATGAATATGGTTTCTTATCGCGAGGTGATCTTTACCGGACCTGTGGATGAGTACTTCGGTTTTGTCTATGGCAAGTTACCGTATCGCTCACTCCAGTTCCAGTTCCAGACCCTGCACGAACAGCAACACCAGCCGGTGGCGGTGATAAATTATCCGAATGAGTACCCGTATACACGCGTAACCGAATTCAAACACCTCACGGGGCAGAACCATCTCAAGACTACCCTGGTCTACGAATATCCCACGACGGAAGGTGATCCGTATTACCCCATCCCGCGCCCGGAAAACGCACAGTTGTATGCCCGCTATCACGCGCTGGCTGCGAAAAAGCGCGGCGTTCACTTTGCAGGTCGGCTGGCAACCTACAAATATTACAATATGGACCAGGTCGTGGCGCAGGCACTAAAGTTGTATGCCAAAATTCAAGGTCTCGAGCGGAGCAAGGCAACCAATGAATACAGCCTGCATTACGTTCCGGTGAAATTGCCAGAACCAAATGCCTAACCCACAGCAAATCTGAAAAAATAAGCCATGCCGCCCCGATAAGGGGCGGCATAGTTGTTTTACATAAGAACTGCCCGTTTAACCCAGTTGAATACTGTGGGTTGGAATTTCTATCCAATACCTAGTTGGACGCCATCCTCGCTTAGTTGTATGGTGTAAGTAGCTTTATGTAGCGTATCCAGTTTCTTAGCAAAGAGAATGCACTTAAACATCAATTAGTTCTCGTAAAGTTCAGCTATTCTAGGTGGTTTTAGATCTACTCGCCCGCAACGGGTGGCTCATTCTAAGGAAACCCTAGATGGGCGAAGATTAGCCGGTTCCGTGTTCATGACGAATGACACATGAAATTCCAGGGGATTGGATTTATTATTTCTATGGCAGACGCGTGCCCGATAAAGTTGTATTGACGTTAGGTTTGAGCCGAGATTCCGGTATGCAAAAGTCTGATTCCCTCATCCGCACCAAATCACATATACCCTTGGCCCGGCCAAGTCTGGTCGCTCGGACAAGGCTTCAGCAACAGATCCGGCAGGGAGTACGAGGCCTGCTTACCCTGATCGTTGCTCCTGCTGGTTTTGGCAAGACCACCTTGCTGACATCCTGCATCAGCGGTTGTGGAA
>DATHUN010000395.1:0-13997 GCA_035462205.1 Anaerolineales bacterium | reverse complement strand
CTTGCAAGCCTATCTCAAGGAAAAGTTGCCGGATTACATGCTGCCGAGTGCCTTTGTTCTCCTGGAGGAGCTCCCCCTGACCTCCAATGGCAAGATAGATCGCAGGGCATTGCCTAAGCCCGATCATTCGGGCCTGGTTACGAGAACTAAATTTGCTTCCCCACAAACACCAACCGAGGAAAGGCTGGCGCTACTTTGGGGCGAGGTGTTGGGCCTTGAACAAGTTGGGCGGTATGACAACTTCTTTGAGTTGGGCGGTCATTCCTTGCTGGCGACCCGACTTGTCACCCGTATCCGCGATACTTTTAAAGTTGATTTGTCGCTGCGACGTTTATTTGAAAGACCGACCCTGACGGCTGTTGCCGATTTCATTGACCACCCCCGCGTGCAAACCGGTAATGAACAAGTAGACCTCTCCGTTGGGAAGTACTCAACAGATAACACCTCGCCGTCCCCGACCCCCCTGCAACTCCCTCCTCATTTGATTACCCTGCAGCCTGAAGGCATGCGCCGCCCCCTCTTCCTGGTTCATCCACTGGCCGGCCTGGTTTTCCCCTATCATGAATTGGCTAACCATTTGGGACCCGATCAACCTGTTTACGGTTTACAATCGATAGGGATTGCCGGCGAGGCTTCACCCTTAAACCAGATCGAGGCCATGGCCGAGCAGTATCTCGCAGCCATCCATCAGGTTCAACCAGAAGGACCTTATCAACTGGCTGGCTGGTCCTTTGGGGGGACCATCGCTCTGGAAATGGCACAGCAGTTACAAGAAATAGGAGAGTCAGTAGCCCTGCTGGCCATCATCGATACGCGCATCTATTCAACCGGCTTGGCGACATTCTGGCATGGATCCAGGGTGTTCTTAACCAGCATGTTGCCTCATCTCGGGCCCTATATCTCTGATTATCTTCATTTGCAGTCAGCGGAGCCAGGTGGGGAGACAAAGCTGCCGAAATTCAAAACGTCAGAGTTTAAGCGTCTGCTCCAAGTCTTCCAGGCAAACGTCCGGGCCGACAGTCGCTATAGACCCCAAAGATATCTAGGCAAGGTAACCTTGTTTAAAACCGCGCATCAAGACTCAACCTGGGGCTGGGGTGACATCGCCGCGGACGGTGTTGAGCTATACCAAATTCCGGGCCATCATATGAACGTGTTACGTCCGCCCCAGGTGCAGGTTCTGGCTGAAAAACTCTCGGCTTGTCTAGCCCAACCCGATGAGGTGATTACCTCATATCCGCTACCTTAGCTCATTGGAGCTATCACGATACCTGGGCTAATTACGTACGGCTCGCTGGATAAACTCGATGGAAACGCTCAATCAGGTATGGTCTCCGGCACCAAAAGATCTGACAGTAGCCGATCATGAAGTTCATGTGTGGCGAGCATCACTTGAACTACCATCCTCCCAAGTGCAACGGCTAAGAGGTATCCTAACAGATGACGAGCTAGACAGAGCCAAGCGTTTTTCCTTTGAGAGAGATCGGCAGCGCTTCATCGCAGCACGGGGAATACTCCGTTCCATTCTGAGTCATTACATAACTATTAACCCGGGGGATTTGCGTTTTTATTACAATCAATATGGCAAGCCATTTTTGGCACCTGATTTCAGTTCCTATCTGCATAATTTTAATCTCTCTCATTCTGGTCATATGGCACTCTATGCTATTACACGGAATCGGGAGATTGGCGTTGATGTCGAACGCGTTCATTCCGGCTTTGCGTACGAAGAGATAGCGAAACATTTTTTCTCGGTCAACGAGGTTGCCATTTTGGGTGCGATACCGATCGAAAAGAGGCTGGAAGCTTTCTATCAGTGCTGGACCCGCAAGGAAGCATACATCAAGGCTCACGGGAAAGGTTTGTCATTGCCTTTGGACAGTTTCGATGTTTCCTTTGCTCCCTGGGAACCACCCATGTTGTTGAGTACCAAAGATGCACATCAAGAGGGCTCTCTTTGGACATTACTTGACCTAAAGCCCGGCCTTGGTAATATGGGTGCATTAGCTGTCAAAGGAACAGGATGTAGGTTCAGATATTGGGAATGGAACCAGCTGTGAATCTAATGGCCCATGCTGATCTTAGCATGATCTTTGTTATTTTTTAAACGATAGAAAGTAAAATACGCACTGAGCGAAGCAAAGAGTCGCATTTTTTCAGAGCTCATGAAATCGGAGTCTCTTCGTCGCTCCGCTCCTCACACCGTCACGGTGTACTTCATGAGAATGACATCGTAAAGATTTACGATTGCCGCACTGAAAGGCGGCACTTTGTGTTAGCGCGGGTTTGCGATTAATAACGTTTTGGATGCCATTAGGGTCTACAATTCGAACTTCAATTGCGGATAAAATCCGGTACTTCGTAATACAGAAAACTCACTTCAGGATGTAATCATGAACCCTTACATCGCCACTGTCCTCACCTTTGCCATTGCAATTTTCTTCCTGCGCCTGATGGACTTTATTGCCGCGCGCGGCTGGATCGACAGCAAGACGAGCCGCAAGCTGATCCATATCGGTACCGGCCCGATCTTTGTATTGTGCTGGTTGATGTATCCGGATGCGCAAATTTCGCGCTGGCTGGCGGCGTTGGTTCCACTTCTCATCACCGCCCAATTTGGATTGGTGGGGACGGGCATTCTCAAGGATGAAGCCGCGGTCAAAGCCATGTCACGGACGGGGGATCGCCGCGAGATTCTGCGTGGTCCTTTGTTTTACGGGATCATGTTCGTGCTGATCACGTTGATCTATTGGAAGGATTCCCTCATCGGCATCCCGGCACTAATGATGATGTGCGGCGGCGACGGCATTGCCGATATTGTCGGTCGCCGCGTCCGCTCGGCGCGGCTGCCCTGGTCACCCGAGAAAAGTATCGCCGGAACGGCGAGCGTCTTTCTCGGCGGATGGCTGCTCACTCTCTTCGTCTTTGCGGTCTACGTCTGGATCGGCGCGTTTAGCGGACCCGTCACTCGTTTTCTGCTGCCGATCACTTGGATCGCCCTCGGCGCGGCACTCGTCGAGTCGTTGCCGTTCAAGGACATCGACAACGTTACGCTGCCTGTGGTTTCTGCCCTGATCGGCCATCTGGTGTTCTAAAAGAAAGTCGTCTAATTGCCGACTTTTTCGTCTTCAGGATCTTTCCGCAGAATCATCACTTTATAACTCTCGGCGTATTTCATCCCCTTCTCTTTTCCTTCCTCCTCGGCCCACTCGCTCATCCATTTGCCAACTTCCTCGGGATTGATCTGGCTGACGTGCTGCTGGAGCGCCTTGATCTTGACGTCCATCGTCTCGGCAATATCAACCCATGTATTGGATTTATCCGTGCCGTGGATGTACAGGCGCTTGACATCATGCGGCTCATACCCAGCCGCAAGCAAATCCGGGAAGATGAGGCGAGTGCCAGCGGAGGGAAAGACCGCTTCGCAGGCAGCTTGCGCCGCGGCGCGATGGTCGGGGTGGTTGAGATATTCATCGCCGTAGAACCATCCCTCCGGGTTGCCTGTGGCAACCGTATCCGGCTTGAACTGACGGATGAGACGGCTGAGCTCCTTGCGCAGGGCAATGGTCGCTTCGAGCTCGCCATCCGGGTAGCGCAGGAAGATTGTGTCCTCAATCCCAAGGATGGCATTCGCGGCGAGCTGTTCCTGCTCGCGCAGCGCCGCCAGTTCCTGCTTATAACTACCATCCTTGCTGGGATCATTCGATCCTGAGTCACCGCTTGTAATAATGACCGAGAAAATTTCGCAGCCGGCGTGTGCCCATTTGGCAAGCGTGCCGCCGATGCTGAACTCCTGATCGTCCGGATGGGCATGGATACTCATCGCGCGCTTTGGAATGTATTCATTATTCATAAGGGTTTTCTCCCAATCACTAACATTTTGTTTTGAATTTTAACGATCTTGAAAAAGATTTGCACAAGAGGTAACAGAAGGTTTACAAGAATCGGCGACCGAAAAAGTTTCTTGAGATAAAACTCATAGGGGAACGCGAGCTCATGGAGTTTATGGAGATCGATTACCTCCAGCCCCACGGATTCGAATAGCGTTTTCATCTCACTCGTGGAAAAGATTTGCTTATGTCCAAACAAATGTGACGAGTACATCGCGTTCAGAAACGTCGGATATTTACCGTGCGTCAGGCGATAGGTAAACTCGCCGAACTGGTGATAAAAACTATCCCGGCAGGGGGTATCGATCAACAACAGCCCGCCCGGTTTCAACACGTTCGCCGCAGACTGCATAGTCTGGCGAGGGTAGTTGACGTGCTCGATGACATCCAACAGTGTGACGGCATCGAAATTTTGCGCGTATCCACTCTGCCAGAAATCGCTCTCGATGGGATGCTTATCAATATCCAATCCATGTTTCGTTTTTGCATAGTGAGCGCGGCTATCGCTTAACTCGATCCCTGTCACTTGTGCGCCCCCTTGTTTCAAGAGGGAAAGAAAGAGTCCGCTACCGCAGCCAATATCCAATATTTTGGCACCTTGTGGAAGCAGGTGTTTTGTAAGAGCACTAACCTGGTTTTTGAACCGGTTTGGATTTGCCTGTAGTTGGGTCTCAATATAGGTTGTCTCTTGGTCCGTTAATTGAGAGGCGTCGATGTCCGTGGAAATTTCTTCCACCGGGTCGAGATAATCTATGAAATGAAATCCTTGCGGGGAAACATAGACGTTTGCATTTGTGAGCTGATAGGTCAACCTCGCCATATCCGAGGGATGGTGTTTAAGCGCATCGATATCTTCTTGAGCCATAAAGCAGGATTGTACTCGAATCCCACGCCAATATACGTCACCGACCAGGAAGGGCTACCATCATCCAATGGTGACGCGATTGCGGCCGGCTTGTTTGCTCTGATACATCAGCGCATCGGCGCGGGCGACGAATGCTTCTGGAGTATCGTTGGGCAACAGCAATGTACCACCGACGGAGACCGTCACCGCCAGACCTTGACCTTCTACATCCAGGCGGGAGTGCTGCACCTGCGCACGCACTTTATCCGCAGCCGCCACTAAGGAGTTGACGTCCTCCAGATCATAGATGATGGCAATAAATTCCTCGCTGCCCCAGCGGCCAACACTATCGGTCGCACGCAGAGAATGGCGAACGGTCTTGGCAACCATTCGCAAAACCTGATCGCCAGTGTTATGGCCGTATGTGTCGTTGAACTGCTTGAAGTGGTCAACGTCCAAAAAGAGCAAGCCGGACTTGGTCGCATTGGTCTTGAACTCAGCCACCAGTGCGCTCAGGCGCCCATCCAGGAAGCGACGATTGCCGACCCTGGTTAATGGGTCGGTCATGGCCGCGTGATGGAGCGCTTCCAATTTGCGGCGGGTGTTGACCACGTCTGTATTGTTGCTGAATGTTTCGATTGCGCCGATGACCTTTCCCTCACTATCACGCAATGCCGTGGCACGTACTACCACAGGTAGACGGTGACCATCGGCGTGGTGCAGGAATACCTCCGCTTCACGCGGCCGTCCATCCTCCATCACCGCAGCTAGAGGACAGTTGTGCGTGCAGAGTTGAATGCCATTGGCGGTGACATGGTTGAGCAGGTTGTCGCGGCACGAACGCCCAACCGTTTGATGGGCACCATACCCGGTGATCCGTTCGGCACCTTTATTCCAGTAGGTGATGACACGCTCGCGATCGACAAAATACACCCCATCGTACAGGTTATCAATGATGTCCTTATAAAATTCTTCGTCGGGCATGGGCTGGCTCCAAGGATAGACAGGCAATGTATTTAACAAAATCACAGGGGTTCCCTGTGATTTTGTTCCCGCCACGATTGTACTCGAAACCACAGCATCCGAAATAAAAAGTAAGAGTTTCATAAACTTGCGTGTCTAATCTGTGTTTGCCGGTCGTATAATCCCGCTTTTGCTTTATAAATATATATCTTCTGGAAAGGTTCTGCTCTCCTATGAGTGTTGATTCTGTGCCTGCTAACAAACCCAAGGGGCTCGAGCGCAAATGGAAAGTGCTGATCTCGGTGATGTTCGGCATTTTCATGATCATTTTGGATTCCACGGTTGTCAACATTGCCTTCCAAACCCTGCGCCGTGAATTCGGCGCGACCCTCGCCGATGCCCAATGGGTGCTGAGTATTTACGTGTTGTCCCTGGGTGTGACAACGCCGGTTTCCGGTTACCTGGCGGACCGCTTTGGGATCAAGCACATGTACCTGCTGGGAATCGGGATCTTTGTCGTCGGCTCCTTCCTGTGCGGGTTAGCTCCCTCGCTCGGATGGCTGATCGCTGCCCGTGCCCTGCAAGGATTTGGCGGTGGAATCAGTCAACCGCTCGGTCCTGCCCAGTTGTACCGCGCCTTCCCACCCAAAGAGCAAGGGACCGCGCTTGGGTATTTTGGCATCGCCCTGGTGTTCGCGCCGGCTCTCGGTCCGATTTTGGGCGGCTGGCTTGTGGACCTCAATCTCTGGCGGTTAATCTTCTTCATCAATATTCCAATCGGTATCCTGGGACTTATTCTGGGCTCACGCTTCCTGCTTGACTATCAAGTACAGCGCAAGCCCTCCTTTGACCCGCTCGGCTTGATCACGGCAATTATCGGTTTTGGCTCTGTGCTTTACGCCGCCAGCATCGCCGAGTCGAACGGCTGGACAGGAGGCACAACCCTGCTGTTCTTTGGGATTGGCATCGCTGCCCTGATCGTGCATACCATCATTGAGCTATTTGTTGCGAAGGAGCCGATGGCCTACCTGCGCCTGTTCAAAAACACCACCTTCCTCAATGCAGCCCTGGTGGGTTATGTTGCGACGGTGGCGTTATTTGGCGCAGAATTTTTGATGCCGATCTATCTGCAGGCGTTTCGCGGGCGCACGGCGTTGGAAGCAGGATTTATTCTGCTGGCGGTGGCGCTCACCTCCGGAGTCGCCACACCGATTGCAGGACGCATCTACGATAAGATCGGTCCGCGCATGAATTTGATCGTGGGCTTTAGCATTTTGTGCTTCAATACCTGGCAGCTCTCGAAGATCGAGGGGAACACACCGATCTCCTATATTGTCTTTCTCCTGGCAATCCGTGGGCTGGCGGTGGGTCTCACATTGCAAACCTCGTTCGTCGCGGCTCTGAGCAGTGTGCCTCTCGACGTTCTGCCGCGCGGCTCGTCGCTCTTGAACAGCACACGTTTCGTGGTGCAGGCGGTCTCGGTGGCTGCGCTGGCGACGATCTTCAGCTCTGCTATCCCGGCTGCTATTCGTGCCCAACAGGATCAGATGCAGGATGCACAAGTGGCGTCGTCGACGCGCTTTGGGGTGTGTGAAACACCCGGCGTAGAAGCGGACGAGAACTTGCCGCCGGGAGCAAGCGCTCAGCTCGCCTCTTTATCGGGACCCGTGGCGGACGCTGCGAAAACAAAGATTATATCCACCCTGCAGGTTGCCTGCGATCAAAGCATCCAAGGATTTGAAAAAGCCTATCGCCTGACGTTCTTCGCTGCAATTGGGGCTTTGATCATCGGCGCATTCCTCCCTGGCTGGCCTGGTAAATGGGGCGGACGCGGCTCGATGCAAACTCCCGCACCCGGTGGGCATTAGTCCTGGAAACCAACAGCGCTGGCTGAACAGTCGGCGCTGTTTTATATCGAATTACTGAGATGTCGTCTTCCGAAGCATGCTTTCAATGGAATTCTTTAGCAACTTTAGGCTCACTGGTTTGCTCAGATATTCGCTCGCGCCCACTTGGAGACAGCGTTCGCGGTCACCGGGCATTGCCAGGGCTGTCAGTGCAATGATCGGCGTGAGGCCAAAGTCTGGGTTTGCACGTAGATGGGCGATGGCTTCCAGTCCATTCATGACCGGCATTTGAATGTCCATTAGAATCAGATCGGGGTGAGTCTCTTCTGCCTTGGTAATGGCTTCAAGTCCGTCATGCGCAACGAGAACTTCATAAGCATGACTCTCCAGATATTCCGCAATGGTCAGGACATTGGGCATATTGTCTTCCGCCAGGAGAATTAAGCCGCGGGCAGTCGACGCACTCGCTGCGGGCTGGATTCCTTCCGTTTGCCTGGTTTCTGTCAATCGAAGATCCGGTTCTGGTTTTTTAATTTCTTCTAGCCGACAAGGCAGGTTGACTGTAAAACAGCTTCCCTTGCCCACTTCACTTTCCACAGAAACACTTCCTCCGTGCAGGTCGGTCAGCTTTCGAACGAGAGCCAGTCCCAGACCCGTTCCCTCATATTGGCGGTTGAGACTGCTATCCACTTGGACAAAGGGCTGAAACAATTTCCCCAGGTTTGCCCGATCAATTCCGACTCCCGTATCAAGAACGGAGAACTGAATTAACTCTCGATCGAGATCGGTCTTCACCTGCAATGCCACCTGACCTCTCTCAGGGGTGAATTTGACGGCATTGGTTAAGAGGTTCACCAGGATTTGTTTGAGACGCCTTGAGTCTGCCATGAACTTCGCAGTGGTTGAGTAGTTCACATAACTAACGCTGATCGATCTCTTTGCAGCCTGCGCCTTGATGAAGGTCAGGCTTGCTCTGCATACGTCATCAATGGAAGTCATTTGGGGATAAAAATCAAATTTTCCGGCCTCAATTTTTGAGAGGTCCAATACGTCGTTGATTAACTCCAGCAAATGACGCCCGCTCGACTCCACGATTTGGAGTGATTTTTGCTGGTAGTCATTCAATTGCCCACGTCGTTGTTCGAGAAGAGACTCGGAAAGCCCTAAGATACTATTCAGGGGTGTTCGCAATTCATGACTCATGTTTGCCAGGAATTCATCTTTGGCGCGATTGGCATGCTCAAGCTCCGCATTTAGACGGTGAAATTCGGCCGTGCGTTCCGCCACACGCTCTTCCAGTTCGCTATTCAGCGATTTCAGTTCTTGTTCCTGTTGTTTTCGCTCGGTAATATCGTGGTAATTCAATACGATTGCGGCAACACTGGGGTTATGTAACAGGTTGGTGGCAACCGCTTCCACCCAGCGCCAGGTGCCATTGGCATGGCGCAGGCGAAATATGCCACATCTTTGACTCTGGGGCTGTCGAAGAAGCCCTGTAAATTCCCGTTGTATTCCATCCAAATCATCGGGGTGTATTAAATCGAAAATACCTTTCTCTAGGAACTCGTTAAATTCGTAACCGAGCATCCTCGTTCTAGCAGGGCTTTCCCATAATAATTTACCTTCCGCATTCAGAAGCGAAATATAGTCGAGACCGTTCTCGATCAAAGCTCGGAACCTTTGCTCGCTGTTCCTCAATACTTCTTCCGCGAGTTTGCGCTCGGTGACATCATTTGCCGACACGAGGCGGGCCGAACGACCCTCGAATTGGATGGCATGGGAGGTGACTTCCACATCGATCCACGTTCCATCTTTTTTGACATGCCTCCACCCAGTGGATTTCTGCAAGGGTTGATGTTCGCTCGCAATATGATCAAGCAAATCCGAGGTATGCTCCTTAAGACGAATATCTTTTATCGTCATAGATAGAAATTCCTCCCTCGAGTAGCCATAATATTCCACGGCTGCATCGTTGACCATCAGGAAGGCAAGAGTTTCCACGTCATACACCCACATCGGGTGTGGATTGTTTTCGAACAATTGTTGATAGGTTTCCTGGCTCCTTCGCAATGCTTCCTCCACCTGCTTGCGCCGGGAAATGTCACGATAATTAAAGACAATTGCCTGTAGACTGGGTTCATGAAGCATGTTGCTGATTGTGCTTTCCAAATAGCGCCAGGAACCGTCCTTGTGCATGAAACGATACTCTGCTCTCGCCACCTTACCGGGGTTCTGGATCAAATCGTTCAGCAGCATCAAGAGCGCGGGCAAATCATCGGGGTGTGTTAACTGCGCTGGATCCTGCTCTTTTGCCTCTTCCAGGGTAAAGCCCAAAATCCATTCTGTGGAGCGCGTCACTTGTTGCAGTTTCCCGTTGATACCTAACAATGCAATCCCATCCGGCGCGTGTTCGATGAGCGTCTGGAAATATCTCTGACTATCTGCGTAAGCCTGCTCAGCCTGTTTTCGTTTCGTAATATCTGACATCGCCCCAATGATCCGTATTGCTTTGCCGTGCTCGTCGCGTTCAATATAGCCGCGATCGCTGATGTGCGCGTAGGAACCATCCTTCAGCAGGAAGCGATAATCTTCCATCCAAATTGAATCGCCCTCTGCCATCAGGGCATTGAGTTTCGAGGTGACCCGTTCCCGATCCTCCGGATGAATATGCTCATCCCACCAGGTTTCGTTGGGACCGATTTCTTCCGCCGAATAACCAAATACCACTGGAGCGTTCTCCGTCCAAATGAGCTCATGGGTTCCTGCCTTCCACTCCCAGATAACATCATTGGTGGCGCGTGTGGCCAGGCGATAACGCCTTTCGCTTTCATGCAACCTTTTCTCTGCTTGTTTTAATCGGTTCAGAGATGTTTCTGCGATCAGGCGACTGAGCGCTAAACCGCCGACCATCATGGCGTAGAGAATCAGTGTTGTGGGAGCTGCATATACACCGTTGCCGCCTGCTCGAACGAGCAGGATCGCAAGCGTCAGCAGGGAATTCACGATCACTCCGAGCGGCTCCGTCAACAATAACGCCAAGACACTCGGGATCAGGATCACCATGGGCGCGTAGATCGAGACGAATGGCTCGGGCAGGAATGCTCCCACGAGCAGGCTGGAAAGAAAAGCTGCAAAATAGCGGATCGGTTCCCAGTTTCGTTTGTAATACAGAGCCCACGCGCCACCGAATAGAATCGCCGCGCTGACGCCTCCGGAGAGAAGGAACGCCGCGTTTGAAGCTGGCGATATGAGCTCCAGCCCGATTAATAAAATTGTGCCCAGGAAATAAAGAGCAAGGACAGCTAAGACGGCTTGCCGTTGCGTGATATGGATACGTTTCAGGAATTCAGAATGTAAATACATCGAAAAATCTCCATATAAAACTGGTCGCAAAACGTATCTTGTTTCGACTGTTGGTCAGTCTGTATTCCCCGCGCTTTCGATCCGTGTGAGCCGCTCCTGCGGAATCTTGCCTAAGGCAGCATCCCTGCCCGATCCGCCAACGAAATCATTCGTAGCGAGGAGGTTTTGACTGCTTTGACTTTCGTGAAATACGATGTTGGACTCTCCAAGCAAGCGATTTAGGACAAACCGGGTGCAATCAATGAACTAGACAATTGTAAACATTTATATGATGTTGTGAGACGGATGTCAATGCCTTCATCAGCATTGCCTTATACTTTAACCCGTTCCTGGCAGGAGGAGAATTCTGGGAAACCCTACTCAACGTTTTCACGATTGTTAAGTTTGTTATTCTTATCAAAAGCGGAGACCTGCTGGTCTCCGCTTTTTTAATTCTCAGCTTCTTTAGCCACACAGCATGAATTGCTTGACCCACTCGGCGTGGAATCGCCCTGCGAACTGCTGGCGGGAATCCAACGTTTTCAATTCAAACTTGCCTTCCACTGGGTTGCCTGGCTCCACATAAGTGAAAGATACTGTGCCAATCAACTGCTCTCCCGACTCGGCGGAGTGAGCCAGGTTGGCGTATCCGGCTTGAGAAGGTTCCTCAAGGAATGAGAATGTTTTTTCTGATTGAATCGTGGGTGCCTCCCAGATCGCAATATCGATAATGTCGTTGTTGCCGAGCGGAATCTTGACAGAGAAAGCTGCTCCATCCCAGGGTGCGCAATCCTGCCGGACGGTCGCAGTATAGTCATGCGTGAGTTCCTGCGGTCGCTCGGGATATACGTACCAGGCAACGCCAAGAACGAGGGTCAGTAGACCAATGATGAGTAAAAATAGATTTAGAGGTTTCATGTCCGAATGACGAAGGACCCTAATGGATTGTTCCCTTTAGGAGTCCAGAATTTTGAAGCTAGCCAGGGAGCGCTCCTGCAATGCCTTGGATATAGTCATCCATTTCTTGGCGGCGCTCTCTTCAGTGAAATCCGCGGCGCGATAACCTGTCGGATCCAGAATCTCAGAGTAGATAATCATCAGCTCGTTGCGCAGGTCCGCATCCAGCCATACCATGCGGTGGGACATGAGATCTCCACGGAGCATATAGCCCTTTTCCTTGAGAAAGTCAACAACATGCGCGGAGTCTGAAGTGGGGCGTTCTTGGACTGCCTCGTCAAAGTTCATCGGGTAGGTGTTCTGTAGAAAGGTAAAGCTATGGAGGCGAAGAGGTTCCATGCCAGAATAATCATAGGTGTGGCGGTTATCCTCCAGATAGCCTTCGAACTGGAACCACAGTCGCTTGATGACGCGATGCTCCGGATCGGCAACGATGAAATGATGCTGCTCCACGTGTGCAACCTCATAGAGGATAAAACTTGTGCTGCCAACATAATCGAATTCCGGGTCGATCGCAATCTCGATTGTTGGTAACTCGTCGGAGCGCAGGATATTATTTTGGACTGTTCGCAGGGTAGGCGTCATCGATACACTCCCATCTCCTATAAAGCGGTCGACAATTTACTTGTGTACTCGATTGAAAACCAGTTGGACTGCAAGCGCAGAGCCATAAAGTGGCTCTTGTCATCCAAACGATCCATGTTTGCTTCACGGGCTGACCACAATATCGGCATGGAAGTCGTGATCTTCCAAACGGCATGTCCCTTCTGCGACGGCTTCGAACATGATCGGGTAATGATCCACGCCGCCCAGCGAGCCGTTCGAAACATACCCGATAATCCCCCCGGGTGTACATACTAAATCTTTAACCGGATATTTTGTGTCGTCGAGAAAAACAGTGAAGCGATCGGTAAGATGATAGGTAAAGGTTTTCCCGTTATCACTTGGTTTGATCTGCGCGTTATTTTTCATTTCTGTGGTGATCGTTGCATGGACATCGGGAGTTGATAGCACAGGCGTTGCCGTGGCGCCGCGGCAGGCTGACAAGAGGATGGCAGCAAGCAAGAAGAATCTGTTGTAAGTCATAGAGGCTTTTGATAACACTTTCCCGAAGCTATCCGTTTATTTTTTCCAGTATCCAGGACTGGACCTGCTCAGCGGTTGTTTCCAAGGTGAGACTGGTTGCATCAATCAGGGACGCGTATCGGTTTCCCTTCTCTTTGAACCAGCGGTTGAATTGTATCTGTCGATCAACAAAGGCTTCTTCGCTACTCCCGCGCCAGGCAGGTCGCGCTTTCAGTCGTTGAGCCAGGACTTCATCGTCACAAATCAGCGCCAGATAGTGGATGGTGGAGAAATAGCGCCTTTCGATACAAGGTTCGATGTTTGCCGGTACCCCCATCCCCGCGCCGAACGAGACGACAGGTCTCCCTGATTGGGATATATTCTTTGCCAGACGCAGCCATGTCTCGAAATAATCGCGATAGTTATCGTCTGGCGTGTTGAATTCTGCTCGCCAGATGATATCTCCATCGAGCAGGACAGCATTTTCCATCTTTCCCAGCAAAGTCTGGCAAACGCTCGATTTGCCCGCGCCGCTGGCACCTGAGACCAGCAGTAGCGGCAACATCCTGAAGGGATGTTTATGTCCGCATTCGGGGCAGATGGCAAAAGGACCTGCTGGATCAATGACCTTGTCGCTGCGGTAGAGCCCGCAATTGTGACAAACGTTGAACATGATTGATCGGATTTCAATTACTTCTTCAAGTGCTCTTCCAAAAATTGTTGAAGCAAAAGAGCACTGTTGTGTTCTGTATCTCGAGCGCTGTAGAGCAGGGTGACGTCACCTTGTTTGGCGGCCTCGAGAATAGGTTTCCAGGCTTCAGGATTGGACTTCAGCTCCGCCCGGTAGCGCTTCTGGAATTCCCGCCATTTATCCGGATCGTGCCCAAACCATTTGCGCAGCTCCGGGCTGGGCGCGACGTCTTTCAGCCAGGCTTTCATCTTCAGCTCTTCTTTCTTAATGCCACGTGGCCATAACCGTTCCACAAGAAATCGAACCCCATCGCTCGTCTTGGCGCTTTCGTAGACGCGCTTTGTTTTTAGCATGACAACCTTACCTTTGGTTCTCCTGTTCCCAGCGCTGAATGGCGT